>CAXFTV010000217.1:0-8760 GCA_964005845.1 uncultured bacterium | reverse complement strand
CCACAACCGGCCAGCAGGACATAGAGGACAAGGGCCAAGGTCCCGTAGCATTTTTCCCGCAGTTCCGCACCATGCTGCTGCTCGAGCAGCGCCATTATAAATTCCAAATCATTTTTTACGAGCTACCAGGTTAACACGTAATTCCCCTGGGTGCCCATCGCGTAATCGATAAACAGCCATGTGCCGGCTACGACAAAAGCTCCGAGGATCATTCCAATAAAAAAATAGCGCGTTTGAGAATAGAGCCTACTACCCCCATATCTCAGTACTAGGCCCTTGATCGCCCAGGCTATCAGCACATTGAACCACATTACTCCGGAGGTAAACATCGTACCGCTCAAAGCCAGCCCCAGAGGGTGGATCGACCACCAGGTCGAGCGCTGCTGCAAACCCGTCAGAAACCACATCAGGGCAGCACCCAGACCAGTAAATAACCAGCCTCCCAAACCGGTGGTCGAGGGGTCTTGAAAAACCTGGGCAATGTACTGCAGAGGCAGGACCGAAGAATGCTGCCAAAACCAGCCGTTGAGGTTGATTCCCCCGTATCTGTAGGACAGATAGAGCATCATCCCGTAGGCCGCGATGAGAGTTGAAACGAGTGCTAGCATCATGGCCCAGAAAAGACCGCGTTTAGGTCCCCTTATGACCTCATCCGCCATTTTCAGGCCATTGGCAACGGAAGCCATTGGAAAAGTCACAATATCAGCCGTCCACGGATATGTGTAGGCCAGGCTCGTAACCCCGCCGGCGCCAAGCCGGGACACCCCCAGACTGGAAATGATGAAGTCCGGGGCGATCAAGGGGGCCCGCGCCAAAGCCACCCCGGCCTCGGCAACAATCCGGCTCAAGGCAATAAATATCAACAGGGCCACCAGCAGAAACAGGGGTACCACCCATGCGGGTAAGCCTGTCGCATGCAGCCAGATCCCCATTATAGCCAGGCCTCCCAGCAACCCCAAGACAGCCCCCCGATAAGACATTACTTCATCGAAATCCTGCACGCCCTTAGCGCTCCCAAATACCTTGCGCCCTATATCCCGCAGGTGTCCGCGGCCCCGCCACAATACCAGAATGATGAACATTAACAAAGCGCCGAGAGACTGGTGGGTTAGATAGGGGGCGCTCGGATTGCTGAAAAAGGATAGTTTTTCTGTGGCACCAGCTTGAAAACCGGTGAGATTGAGAATCCCCAATTCGATCTGCCCCAGCAAGAAAAAAACCCAAATCCCCGCAGCCAACTCTCGACTGATGAAATAGGAGAATCCGATCAGCGAAAAAGAAATCGTGAAGGGAATTTTAACGGTATCGCGGAAAAACGTCAGTGAAGTTGATAAGTCCAGGGTGGGCAAATAGGGAAAATAGGCGTTCAAACCATGCAGTGTACCTACCAAAAAGGGGACGGCAAAACCAATCCACAACTGGGATTTGCGAAAGGCTGGGGCCAGGCGCAACCTACCGCTAGCTTCGTCCCCGCGCCTGCCGATCATCTCCAGCGGCGCCTGCACTATCGGATAGAGCAGGCGCTCCTCTTCGACCCACTGCTTGCGCACCATGACCATCAAACAAATTGATACCAAATAAAGCGACAGCAGGAAGAGACTCCAGTACGACAATGGTTTGATCCAAACCCCCCAGGGGATTGCCTCTTTGGGTCCAATGCCCTCGTAAAAACCGAGGATGGCATCCCGGCTGTCCGGCACAATCCATCCAGGCACGTGCGGTCGGATAAGTTCCGCCCAGTTGTTTTCGGGAGTAGCGAAGTAAAATACCCCCGTTATCATCGGCAAGAGGTGCTGGACCAGACCGAAGGTGGGTAGGGAAGCAGAGATGATCATCATTACGTGGATCAGCACCATTTCCCCTCGCCCCAGGCTCCATTTGCGATTGATTAGCTGCGCCAGGGAATTGCCAAGAACCAGATAGAAAAGGAGGAAAAGCGCCACCGGAGTACTGAAACTCCAGGCCATGAAAGTACTGTTCATGATGCTGTTCGAATAGATTGTGCCAGTACTGATGAAGAGACAAAGCACTAACCCAATGGCCATAGACCGCACTGTGAAGCCCGTGCTCTCCGCGACTCCCCGCCTAGCAGCTTCTCTCTCTGCTGCCAGTCTCTCACGGAGGAACACAGCGGCCATCCTTTCACGCCTCGCCCGCCTTTTTACGTCGCGCTCTTCGCCCTCGTCCTTTAGCAAGCCGCCTCCTAAAATTTTCCCATTTTTTCTACCCGCAAGGGCCGATTATCTACCGGCTCGGTGGGTGCACCGCTGCTTTAGGCTCCTCACCAAACCAATACGAAATTGCCCTGTTTACCGGTAAAATAGTCAATGACCAACCAGCTTCCGGAGACCACAAAAGCGCCGAGGATCATGCCAATAAAAAAAAACCGGGTCTGCCGATAGAGCCGGCCGCCACCGTACTTCAAAACCACCCCTTTTATTAGCCAGGCCAGAAAGACATTGAACCACATCACCCCAGAGGTAAAAACCGTGCCGCTCATAGCCAAGCCCAGGGGATGAACCGGCCACCACAGCACCCTTTGCTGCACTAACATAAGCACCCACATGATGGATGCCCCCAGGCCCGTAAAGAACCAACCCCCGGCATCCGTGGTCGAGGGACTCCGGATCATCTGGCTAATATAGTCCAGCCCAAAGCGGCAGGATGTCTGCCACCACCAGCTATTCAAGTTGATTCCCCCGTAATTATAGGATAGGTAGAGCATCACCCAGAAGGCTCCCAAAAGAGTTACAAAACTGGCCAGCATAAAGGCCCAGAACAATGCCCGTTTGCTCCCTTTGATGAGGACATCTGCCATTTTCAATCCGTTGGCGACCGAGGCCATTGGAAAGGTCACGATATCGCCGGTCCAGGGATAGGCATAGGCCAAACTGGTCAGGCCCGCCGCCCCGAGCCTAGATGTTCCCAGGCTTGCCATGACAAAATCCGGGGCGATTAAAGGTGCCCGCACAAGGGCCACCCCGGCCTCCACCACGATTCGACTCAAAGCAAAAAAAATCAGCAAAGCGACGACTAACAACAAGGCGACGGCCACCGCCGGCATGCCCGAGGCATGCAGGCAAATACCCATCACCAGAAGACCGAGCAGCATACCTCGAACCGCCGTCTTATACGACATTATCTCACTGCTGTCGGATACATCGTCCCACCGTTGAAAGGCCTTTCCCCAAACCCTTTGAAGGTGAAAGCGGGCCTTCCATAATGTAAAAAGGGCAAACATCAACATAGCGCCCAGAGCCTGATGCGTAAGGTAGGGTGCTTTGGGGTTGCTGAACCAGCCCAATTTTTCGCTGCTCTGAATGCCAAGCGTGTTAAATATTCCCTGCTCGATAAGAGCTAATAAATAAAAAACCCATATTCCAGCGGCCAGATCGCGACCGATAAAGTAGGAGAATCCCGTCAGCGAAAAAGAAAAGGCAACGGGGATGTGGATCGTATCGCGGAAGGCACTAAGCGCAAAACTAAGGGACGCACTTGGCAAGAAGGGATAATAATTGTGCAGGGCGTTTAGACTACCCACCAGTACTGGGAGAGCAAAACCCACCCACATTTGCGGTTTGCGGAAAACATTTGCAAACTCTGCCCTGCGGCCCGCACGGCCGGCATCCCGTCCAACCATTTCCATGGGCGCGTGCATCATTGGGTAGAGCAAACGCTCCTCTTCCACCCACTGTTTGCGCACCATCACCATCAAGCAGACGGAAACCAGGTGAAGGGCGAGGAGAAAAATCGTCCAGTAAGAAAGGGACTCAATCCAATCGCCCCAGGGAATCGAACTATCTCTGGGCATGCCTTCGTAAAAATCGCGGATTGCCGCTTGACTGCGCGGCGCTATCCAGCCGGGCACGTGCGGCTGGATGAGTTCTGCCCAGTTGTTTTCGGGCGTGGCGTAGTAAAATACTGCCGTCATCATCGGCAGCAGGTGCTCGACCAATCCAAAAGTGGGCAGGGAAGCCGAGACCAGCATCATCAAATAAATAAGTACCAGTTCCTGCGGGGCCAGGGTCCATTTCCCGCGCATAAAACCCAGCAGGACATTGCCTATTATGAGGTAGAAAAGGAGGAATAGGGCCACGGGATTGCTAAAGGCCCAGGCCATGAAAGTGCCTGAAATAATGGTATTGGCATAGATCGTACTCGTGCTTATAAAAAGGCATAACAAGGTGCCAATAATGAATGCCCGCAGCGTAAATCCCGTCTTGCAGACCTCTCCCTTTCCAAGATCAGCATCCATCTATTCTTTTTCCTCAAACTTGGAGTCGGTAAAATATTGCAGTCTTTACTTGCCGGTTTGTTCCGGACCAGACCGGGCAGGGAGAAAGTGACCTACCCACAAGCTGCCTAGGCATCGGGCTCAATGCGCCCTTGCCGAGGAAGCCTGAGAAATCTCGTCCCCCTGTGCTCTTTTGCCAGCGAAAACGCAACGCGAAAGTGTACGACAAACTCTACCTTCCGACAAATCGCTCTGGGAATTTGAAAATCACCCCTTTCTTGGCAAATTCAATCGCCTCGAAAAACTTTTCCAGGTCCCTATGCAATCCCTTTCATTCCCATTTAATTGAGCAGCAGTTCCCCCTTGACTGATTCGAAGAAAGACCTAATTTTTTCCCTATCTAAATGCCTTCACAGTTCAGGACTATTCATCCCCCTGAAAATCTCCATCCCCTTTTGTTGAAAAAATGGCCATTGTATTCTCTGCTCGACTATGAAAAATTCATTCATTAGCATCCTTGCCATGGGCTTCATTTTTTTCGCCCTGGCCTGCACCCAGCCAACGCCCACCGATCAAATCGTTGCCCGGGTTGGAGACAGTTCCATCGGCAAAGGGGAGCTGGAAGAATTCGCCGCCAACCTGACCGCCCCGCTGCGCTCCAAACAAAGTGGCGATGGGGCACGGCGGGATTATCTGCAGACTTTGATCACTGAAAAATGCCTGGTCCTTGAAGCCCGCGACCGCGGACTCCACGAAAATCCCCAGCTCCTCGACGAACTTGAATCGGCCTTCGGCAAAAGACTGATAAGAGCCTACCACGTAAAAAATATCAATCCCAAAATCACAATTTCCGAAGAAGAACTGCGCGCCCGATTCAAGGACGGGGGACATTATCGCGAAAGGGTCCTGCACCGACTGGTCGTACAGACTCTGGAGGAGGCAAAGGCCCTGCGCGATCGTCTGAAACAGGGGGCGGATTTCGCCGAATTGGCCAGCATCCACTCCCGCGATCCTCAAACCTTATCAAAAGGTGGTCTCCTTGGCTTCATCGGCCAGAACAATCTCACCCAGGTCTACGTGCCACCGGATGTTTTTGCCAATTTGCCAGCCGGGGAGATTTCGCCCCCCCTGCCCGTACAGGGCTTTTATCAGCTGATCTATTTCGGCGAAGAACGAGAGGCTAGTTTTGCGGCTCATCGTGAAAAAATCCAAAAATTGCTATGGCGGGAAAAATGGAATTTCGCATACCAAAACCTGCTTGAAAAGCTCGCGGCAAAACTCGAACTGAGGCTCGAAACCGCAGGTCTTGAAATTCTGGTTGGAAAGAAGCCAGATTCATCCTCCGAAGAACTTTCCCCCGCAGAAGGTGCTACTCCCCTCTACGTTTACCACGGCGGAAAAATCACCACGGGTGATTATATCAGGGCTTCCAGGCAAATCGACATGCGACCTGTTCTGGGAGACAGCCTCGGGGTGGTCAATTCGGCCTGGCAGCTGGTAATCCCCGAAAAACTTCTCTGGCAAGCGGCCCGTGAGGAAGGACTCCACCGCACGGAGCAAATGCGCCACTGGAAAACGCGCAAGGAAATCGATCTCCTTATCAAAGCCTTGCGCCAAACCGCTGCAGCTGACCAGGTCCTTATCGACGAGAAAAGAGCCAGGCAATACTACGAAGACCATCTCAAAGCGTTTCGGCGTCCGGTTCAGGTCTCAATTCAAGAGATCCTCTTAGACGACCTGAATGAAGCTTTAGACCTGCGCCAAAAACTGGATGATGGTGCCGCTATGGATACATTGATATACCTTAGCCAACGTCCCGGTGCCGCCGAGCACAATGGGGCGATGCACTTTCACTCCTATGAATCATTTGTCTATGGAATTCTGGTGCAGTTGGCCTTAGAAACCGAAACCGGCCAACTGGTCGGTCCAGTGGAGGTTGAAGAAGGATATTCGGTCTTTCGGGTTCTGAAAAAAGAGGGCGGTGAAGTACAGCCTTTCGAAGAAGTGCGAACCCGTGCGGAAGGACTTCTGTACATGGTTGAAAGAGAGCGCCTCTTTAATGAAATGTTAGAAGCCCTCAACGAAAAATTCGCCGACCGGATACAAATCTTCGAAGAGGTTTTGCACCAGGTCCAACTACCGGAGTAGAACCCGAGCTTAATTCCATGATCTTTCCACCTGGCTTTACTGGAGGAATAAAGCCCTTTTAATTTCCGTGGCACAATTCAACAAGCGAATTCGTGCAGATCGTCAATCCACTTGAAGCTCGGTGCATCCCGCAGCTTATAGGCCCCCCCCATTACGAAAATGCGCTCCCCCACTGTCGCCGCCGCCAGCCAGGCCTTCTTGTCCGGCATGGGCGAGTCGGACGACCAGCTGTCCGCATCGATATCGTAAATCTCCACCTCGTCGTGATAGCCGTTCCCCCAGCCGCCGAAGGTATAGATCTTGCGGTCGAGAACAGCTACCCCCGAGTCGCATCGCGGGGTGGGCACCGGCGCCAGACTGTCCCATTTTTCAGTATCCGGATCAAATGCGTAGGTGCGAGAATTGGCCTTGCCTTCGGGACCGCCAATGCCGGAGGTAAGGTAGATTCTGTCGTCTACCGTGGCCACCGAAGGCCCTTGCAATCCCAGGGGCATGGGCACCCCCATAGCCCACTGCCCGCTGTGCGGATCGTACACTTCCACCCTATCTAGGTGGGGGCCGCCGCTCCTGGTTTCACTATTCATGGCATTGCCGCCAAGGGCGTATATCCTGCCTTTGCAGACGGTGGCTACCAGCCCGGCCCGGGTCGCACTCATAGGTGGCAAAAAGGACCAGCGACAACTCGCCAGATCCAGGACTTCCAGCGAATCCCGGATGTCGTACTTACCCGGGTCGCCAGTCCGCTCTATTTCCTCCTCCGGGCGCACTGTTTTGCCCCCCATAGCATAAATTTTCTGGCCCAGTAAAACCGCCCCAAACCACCCTCTCTTTGTCGTGATAGATGGCCCCGGGCTCCAGACATCATGCTCCACATCGTAAATTTCGACCACCTCCGAGGTGAGATCTCCACCTCCTGAAATCGCATAAATCTTTTCCCCCACAGCAATGGCCTGCAGATCGTGCCGGGGGGTCGGCATTGATGCCCGTTGAATCCACTTTCCCATACTCCACACTCCTCTCTTTGCTTTATTGCCGCTTCCCGTCCTTGCCTCGTTGCCCCATCAATCTTCTAGGTTGGGCTTCTTCTCGATCAAAAATAGAGAACCGCGACTCGCTCTCGCCGCAGCCCTGACGCATGTCCGATCCGCAGACCTGCATGCGCTTAGGCCAACTACCGAACGCATGTCGAACCACCTGAGCTATTGCCCTTAAGAGCAAAGTGCTCTCACAAAAGCAGGAGCCCCCCCAGCAATCATTGGCCGATTCCTTGACCCCTCTTTTCTAAACTCCTAACTTCTTTATGAAAGTTTGAATATTTGCAACCAAGAATTGCCAGTGAAATTACGCCTTCCACATAACAATCCAAAGCGGCAATTGAAAGCCAAAATTTCCCTTTTCGCCCGGTCTACCTTCGGCCTCGGAGCACCATGATCGACAGCCCAGAAGGCCTGGAAATGCTGGTAGATCGCGCTATGCTCAGACGAGAGGTGGCGCTCGACACCGAATTTGTCTGGGAGCGTAGCTATTATCCGAAACTGGGCGTTGTACAGGTTGGTTTCTCCGAGCAAGAATGCTTTCTCATCGACGTAGTGGCTCTCGAAGATCTCACACCTCTGGGCAAGATTATTGCCGACCCCGCCATTGCCATCATTTTGCACGATGCCCCCCAGGACCTCACCATTTTGCGGCGCGCTACCGGCGCATTTCCCCGCAATGTCTTTGATACCCGCTGCGCAGCTGGTTTTGCAGGCTTGAGCTCCGTCCTTTCCCTCAATGCCCTCCTGCACCAGGTGATTGGCGTCGAATTGGCCAAGGACTCCACCCGAACTGACTGGTTGCACCGCCCGCTCTCGGCCCAGCAAACGGCCTATGCCCTCGATGACGTGCGCTATCTTCCCGCCGCGCGCAGGGCCATTATAACCCGCGTCCGCGAGCACGACCGGGAGGCCTGGTTGCAGGAAGAACTGGTCGGATACGATGCCCCTGGCCCATACGAGGAGAAGGATCCAAAGAAACAATTTCGCCGCCTCAAGGGAACCGGCCGATTTAGCGCCCTGGATCTGGCTGTGCTGCGCGAACTGGCCGCCTGGCGCGAAGAAGAAGCACGCCGGAGAGACCTTCCAAGATCACATATTCTCTCCGACAAAATCCTCCTCCACCTGGCACACCACAAACCACAATTGCCCGCTG
Source organism: uncultured bacterium (assembly GCA_964005845.1). Classification (GTDB taxonomy): domain Bacteria; phylum Latescibacterota; class UBA2968; order UBA8231; family UBA8231; genus CAXFTV01. Next base: position 188 of record CAXFTV010000217.1, on the reverse strand, counting down.
CTTTAAAAGCGATAAAAGGTCTCTCGGACAAGAAAATCCACCAGTACGGCAACACCTTTCTGCAAGCGATTAAAAAGGGACTGAGTGTTGCCACTATAGACCGCCCCCTTCCCCTGGAACACCCGCTGGACAAGAGGCCTTTCAGGGCACGACTTAGTTCCGCTCTGGCCCACATGAGGGAAAAAAGT
>CAXFTV010000216.1:0-12131 GCA_964005845.1 uncultured bacterium | reverse complement strand
TCCCACTCGAGCCGGATACGGGCCTCATCGAGGGCAAATCCACTAAATCCCCCGGGTGCGACCAGCCCGGCGGGAATTTCCTCAAACCGAAAGGCCCCAACACCACCTGCATGATTAAAAGCCAGGGCGGCATTGCCAGTCCCATCCAGATTCCCAACTGCTGGACGAAATGTGTCACCTGTTTCCAGGTGCCATACCGGCTGGTATTCATCTTCCCCCGTCGCCCGGAAGACGTACAGATTGGGTACCAGAGCCAGGATGAATTCGACCTCCCCATCGCCGTCTAGGTCCGCAATCGATATACCGTTACCGCCCAATTTTCCCCCCAGTACCTCGACCCCCCACTCGCGCCTAAAGTGATTGTCGGCAGCAGGCTGATACACGGCCACCTCCCAGAACGTCTCCGCCGGTGCAAAGGAATCCCTGAACAAGCGGGCGACAATGAACTCGACACGGCCGTCGCTATCTAGATCCCCCCCTCCACCCACAATGCGGGCATCAGCAGCTACAGCCCCGGCCTCCCGCCAGGTCTCCCGCAGGGCATTGTCGGCAATGCTCTCGAAGATAAATATATCACCGTCGCCATCCCCAGCCAGAAATTCGCCCTGGCCATCGCCGTCGAAATCTGCTACTAGCTGACGTTCTCCAAGATCATTGCTCCCCAAAGTAGGGTTGGCCACAGTAGTAACTTCCTCAAAGCGATCGTCCCCATTATTTTCAAAAACCCGAAAAAAATTCGAGCGACTGGACCGCAGGTACATCTCGGCCAGGCCATCACCATCCAGATCGCCGATTTCACCTCCCCATACATCGCGCCGCTCCCATTTCACGCGCTCTGGAAACCCGCCTCTTTGCAGCGCTTCCAGTAAGCGCACCCGCTGGGCATCCACGGCCATAATTTCACTGCGGCCATCGCCGTCCAGATCGTGGACGCTCCAGGGAATATACAAGTGGCTTGAAGAATGGACTTTTGCGGTTGCGCCTTCCTGAAATTCGTACAGGTCTATAGGGTTATAATGCCTCCCTCCATAACCCATCTGCACCAGTTCGCCAATGCCGTTTTCGTTAAGATCGCTGAACTGCCCCAAAAGGTAGCCATCCGGATAGCGGGCAATTTCTTCAAACTGCCATTTTGAGAAGGCCTGGGGGCGGACTGTGAAACCTGCTCGCGCGGAGATCGTTGACAAATTTTTCCCCGTCCGCGCTTCAACTTCCAGGTCGTAATCACCAGGAACCAACTGGGGGGGTAAGAGCACCCGCTGGCCTCGGCGCTCCAGGGCACCAGCAACCTCGTACAAAATATCTTCGCTTCCAGCCCGGAATAGATTAACCTTGCCCAAGGCCTGCAGGTCCGTCTCCCATTTTACCTGGTATCCCCAAACTGATCCATTCAGAACCCGCCCCAAACGGAGATTGTGAATGGCGGGCCCCTCATGGGCGACCTGTACGGAAATTCTTTCTTCCAGCCAATGGCCACGCCAGCGAACCCGAGCCCGCACCAGGTACTGTCCTGGCAGCAGTACGGAAGTATCCCATGAAACTTTATAGACCCCCTGAGTCTTTACCGCGGCCTTTTGCAATAAATGCCAGTCTTGGGGATTCGCCCCAACGCCCCAACTAATTTCGCAGCTTTCAAATCCAGCACCTCCAAGTTCTAAGCGCACCTCGCCCTCCTCGTCCACCACGGCGCTATCTCCGCCAACCTCTAAGCGGACCACCGGGGCGCCATCTAAGTGGAGAGCATCCATCTGAACCACCCCCTCACCGGCGCGAAAGTCCCAACCGGGTGCACCGATATCCCTTGCAGAGGCCAACATTACACCCCTGACAGCATTGGGATTAAAATGCGGACTGCGGGCCAGCACTAGAGCAGCCAGACCAGCGACGTGTGGCGCCGCCATTGAGGTCCCGGAGCGCAGCACATAACCTCCACCAGGTTCCAGACTCAGGATATTTTGTCCCGGTGCAGCAAGGTCAATGCTGTAGCCCGGAATCGAAAATGAAAGAATCCGGTTCTGCAGATCCGTTGCCGCAACGGCAATGGTCTCATCGAATCGGGCTGGAATAAATCCCGCCCCTCCACCTTCGTTACCTGCCGCGGCAACCATGATGCAGCCAGCTTGGTCTGCAAACCTGACCGCATCACGGAGAAGAGGAGAAAAGTGGGGAGAGCCCCAGCTCATATTGAGAATATCGGCCCCGTTTTCGACCGCATAGATGATGGCAGCGGCGATATCATCGTCTTCCAGAAAGCTCCCCCCGGGCAGATTAAAACCGGCTCTGAGCGGCATGATACTGACTCCCTGAGCGACCCCGGCAATCCCCACCCCATTGTCCACTGTAGCGGCAATGATACCTGCGACGTGGGTACCATGCCCCGATTCGTCCCAGGGCTGGTTGTCCCGGTGGAGATAATCTCCCTGCCCGGGCAAGCCCGGCGCATGGCTGAAGTCCCAGCCGATGAAGTCATCGACATAGCCATTGCCATCGTCGTCTATACCGGCGACACCTCCCACTTCGCCGGCATTGTTCCAAATCTGGGAAGCGATATCGGGATGTTCAAAATCCACCCCGGAATCAATTAGGCCAACTACGATTCCAGCCGCATTTTCCACCGTGTTCCAGTTCCAGCCTATGGCCTCGAGATTCCATTGCTGGGCAAAGAGAGAATCGCTTGGCCAGGTCGTTTCACGGCGCAAAAAATTAGGTTGGGCATGCTCCACTAATTCGAGGGCAGCAAAATCTCGGGCGACAATTTGGGGATCCTCCGCACTGTTTAACTGCAAGTGCGCCCAGCGAAAAAGGGCCGGGGCAGCGGCAAATTTAGCGCTTCCATTACGGTTTTTTTCCAGCACCAGACGGGTTTCGGCAACCACCCCATAGCGGTTTCTCAATGCCTCCAGTGCCGCAAGCGCAGCCCCGGCTGGTTTTGCAGCCCCCTCTTTCCAGCGGACCAGGATCTCGGCAGGTGAATACAGGGGAGGAGCTTCGGCGGCAACACCCGAGGCAACCAAGGCCATCATCCAGGCCCCGCAAAGAACAAGCTCCGCCCTTCGCCATTTTGAAAAAGTTGAATACGGGAACAAATCAGATGCTTTCTAACTTTTAGTTCAAAATCAAAATCTCAGCAGTCACGCCCTGACGAGACCTTTCAATTCACAAATTTTATGGGGTGCTGAACAATACTAGAACCGCCGCATGGTATGCGCAAGCCTCCCCCTTTTTCAGCAAAGAGTTCACCGGTTACAATTTGGCAGAAACCAATTTTTTTTATCCACTCAATTTTAATCTTGACATCAATCTATTTTACGCCCTACATTCTGGCTATTGTCGAAAACAGGACGCATCCCTCTTTTTCAGGATGTACTTTTACTACTTAAAACCGGGCCACTTGCCCCAATTTGCATGTCTGAAAAAAATTACGGCATCCTTTTGCTGAGCTTCAGCAAACACAGCCACCAGAGTTCTTTCGTCCCACTTTATCAGCAGCACCCCCGCACCCACATTGTCGCCGTAACCGACGAAGTGGATATCGAACCGGAACTCAAGGCAGTAAACAAGAAGTGGGCACAACAACTCGATGTGCCCTATATCGAGGGTGTCGACCGCGCCCTGGAGCGGACCGATGTGGATATCCTCAGCATCGGCCACGAAATAGAACGGCGCGCCGATCTGGCCTTGCGTGGTGCCGCTGCCGGCAAACACTTGTGGATCGACAAATTTATTGGCGCCTCCATCGATGAGTGTGATGCGGTCGTCAAAGGCGTCGAGGCAGCCGGAGTAAAATCTATAATTCCCAGTTATATTTATGGCGAATTGGTGCGCCAGAGTCGGGCCGTCCTGGATAGTGGACGATTGGGTGGCCTGCTGGGACTGCACGCCGATATCATGTTTGGCAAGGGTTGGCCTCGCCCCATTCCATCGCCACCAACCAGAGATGCTTTCCTTCCTCCCGGGCGCTGGAAGTTCCCCGATATAAAACGCGAATTGCTCACGGTTGGGGCCTATTCAGCAGGCCTTATTCAGCAGTGTTTGGGGCCCATTTCGCATGTCTACGGTCAGGCTGGAGCCTATTTTTTCCCCGAACACGCCGCCCATCGAGCCGATGATTTCGGCACCCTGACCATGACTGATGATGCCGGCCGCATTGCCACCCTTTGCGCCGGGCGCATCGGCGTGGCAGCCCATGCTGCGGGAGGGCCTCAACAGACCTACCTGATCGGCACCAAGGGAAATATTTTAATCGATGCCAAAAGCCCAAGGCTGGATACCTTCCTGCGTCAAACTATCGTCGCTACCAACTACCAGCCTCATACCGAGGACTATATGCAGTGGCATAGCGGCCCCCCGACTCTTGCAGCCCCACTGATGCCTGACAATGCGGGCCTGGAGGCTGGACTACAAGAGTTCATACGGGCTTTAGACGAGGATCGTCCGCCCACCTACACCGTGCGGGAGGCACGTGACAATATGGAAATCCTCATCGCTGGCTATCTCTCTGTGGTGCGGGGAAAACTGGTGGAATTGCCGCTTGAACGGGAGGCGAGTTGATGGCCAATACCGCCCTTGTCCTCGTGGCTGTACCCACCCAGCAGGAAATAGTGCAGGCCCTCTGCACCCGGACTGAAATCGCCGCTGTTTTCAATCCAACTCGTCGCCCAATAGCCGATCTGCCGGTCCCGGTTTTTGCGGATTGGGCCTCTTTGGAGGAATATGCTACACCTGATGTTTGCTGTTTCCTAACCCCTTATGCGGCCCTTAAAAAAGATCTACACCGCTGCATTGATAAACGCATTAACGTGCTCTCCGCCGGTCCGATCGGACTCACTCTCAACGAGATTGAAACTATAAGCAAAACGGCCAGGGACAGAGAGCTAGCGCTGCACTTTGGTGGCCCCTATCCCTTCTCACCGCTCTTTCAGCAGCTAAAAGAGCAGCGGCAAAGGCCCGAATTTGGCCAACCAGTCTATCTGCGACTTGTCCAGGGAAAAGGTAGTGGCCTGCAAACTGCCTGGTGGACCCTATGCGATGCCCTGAACCAGGCCTGCGAGCTACTTGATTCGGAGTTGCAGGAAGCCTACGTTAGTGCTGTGAAGCAGAATGGGAAATATCACCTCTCGCTGACTGGTGCTACTGCCAATAGAGCGAATATACAACTAACTATAGCCCCACTAGCACTCTCCCTCTATCCCGATATTACCCTTTTGGGCAGCGGCGGTTTGCTTACTAACCGCAGCGTCTCCAGTGCGCCTCTACTGATGGGCCGGGATGGGCTTGAATTCCACCTCCATCCCACCTACCCCCCCGAGCCAGCCTGGCTGGGCGATTTTCTCAATAAAATAAACTCTACAAACGCCCCTGACTTGGACTGGCCGGTTTTGAACCTACATCATCAAATCCTCCGGGGGGCGCGTTTATCTATGCGGCAAAAAGCTCCAGTCCACATCAAGCTTCAGCCCTAGGGCGATTTTCCTCCCCAGTTTTTTCAGGCGCCTTGTCCCCTGCGAGTTGGTCCAGCAGAATCTGAACATCTCCTTGAATTTTGGCCGCGGACTTTTCCTTGACATGCTCGAAGCCGCGAATGCCCTCGGCGGACTCTAGAATCTTCACCGCCAGAGCATAGTTTTCCCCTTTTATTCCTCCCAACACCTCTTCTACCAAACTCAGGTACCATTCGATCAGCGCCTTCTCCAAGCGCCGACAGGAACTAAATCCAAAGGGATCGAAAGGCTTGCCCCGCAGCCAGCGCAGTTGAGCCAGGAGTTTAAGAAAAGGCCTGACCCATGGGCCCAAGTTCAATTTGCCCAGTCGCAACCAGCGCAAATTGGGCGGATTTAAACGGTAGAAGACTTTCGCCGGACCATCAAAAAGCTGCTCCACATCTTTTAGGTAGTCTGCCCGAGTGGCCAGACGCGCCACTTCGTACTCGTCCTTATAGGCCATTAACTTATATAGATTGGCAATAACCGCCCGGGTAAGTTGAAAACCGCGGTCGGGAAAATCCTGCTCGCGCTGCCACACCCGGGAAACCACCTTGAGATAAGCACGGGCATAGGCGATATCCTGATACTCGCACAAATCGCAGAGCCGCACACTAAGTTTTCGCTGCCATTCCGGGTCTAGTTTAATCTCGCCCAGAGCCTCCTCGTGCAACTGGAGACGGCCTGGATGATTTTGCAAACGACCCCGGTTAACTTCGATAATCTCTTCCGGGGCCCGCTCCTGCGGCCCCAAAGATTTTTCAAGGGAGGCAGGAGCAGCTACGGCAAGGCGCCCCCAGCGAAAGGCCTGAATATTATTTTCTACTGCCTTGCCATTCAGCTCTATGGCCCGCTCAATCGAAGCGGCTCCCAAAGGAATTGTCCCAGCCTGGTAGGCAGCCCCGAGGAGCAGCATATTGGCGTAGAGGATGTCGGCAAAGAGCTTTTCAGCCAGCCAGTAAGTATCCAGGTAGACATTTTCCCCTTTGCAAGTATAGCTATCAATCAATTCAATAAGACCCGCAGAATCCGGAAATTTTTCGTCTCGATGCCGATTTATGCGGGCATTGGGGACCTTGGTAGTGCTAATCAGGGCCCTAGTGCGATCGGGAGCGGCATAGTTCAAATTTTGGGTCTCGGCAGCTCGCAGCAGATCAAAACCCAGATAGAGGTCTACCCCACCTGGAAAGAGGCGATTGAATACCGGTTGCCGCGTAGTGCTCAACACGATGGGGGCCTCTACCGGCCCTCCCTTCTGCGCCAGTCCCGTGTTGTTGGAGAGGTAGACGTATTTCCCCTCGATCATGGCGGCATAAGCTAGCAGGTGCGATATGGTAACCACACCTGTTCCACCCCGCCCCATAGCAAAAATAGTATAGGCCTCTTGCAGATCTTTTTTGGCCGGTTCAGGCAGATCCTCCAGGGGCTCTGGTCGGCGCCGCCGCAGTCCTACGCCTCCACCTGGAACCACAGTCATAAACGATGGGCATTCACCATCTACGCACAACTCGTCCTGAGTGCAGTTGGCCTGGCGGACCTGAGTTTTGTCGCCAAACTCAGTCTCGACATTGTAGAGCGCCGCACATCCTTCGGATTGCTCATAGCAATCACCGCAACCTTCGCAAATTTCTTCGTTTATCAGGATATATTTCTCTGGCTTGAGTCCCTGCCCTCGCCTCCTGCGGTTCTTTTCAGTGGCGCATTCCTTGTCCAGAATGAGGACGGTAGTACCCTCCACTTGTTTGAAGTATTCCAGGGCTTCAGCATGGCCCTCCATACCGTAGACCTTTACCTGCGGTAGTTGCAAATCGGCATAGCGTTCGGGCTCTTCGCCGACTATGCCGATTAAATTTACGCCAATGCCCAAAAGCTCCTGGACCACATCGGGCACCGGACGCTGACCGCCGGGATTCTGCCCTCCCGTAAGGGCGACAACGCCGTTGTAAAGCAGCAGAAAAGTAATATTTACCTGTCCCTGAACACAGCTTTGAATGGCGCCCCGGCCGCTGTGGAAATAACTGCCATCCCCCAGATACTGAAATATGTGCCGATTGCCATTGAACTGGGCCCAACCACTGTACATCGACCCGCCAGCTCCCATGGTGGGAATATAGAGGACGCCGTAATCGTAGGCTTCTATAGCGCGGATGGAGCTACAGCCGATAGCCCCACCAGGTTTCTCTTTTAAATCTCTAAAACTGTTGTAGGGACAGCCCCCACAGGACATCGGCGTGACCGTGGGCACCGCGGGATAGGGACGTTCCGAGATGCCACTCAGGTCGCCCAGTAAATTGCGTCCGGCCCGTTCTTTAAGTTTTGGCCACAATACCCGGGCCAGCACTTCCGGGTCGACCTCGCTGTAGGCTGGAATGAACAACTCACCGCTTTCGTCATACTTTCCCCATACCCCCTCTACCCCGGTGCCCAGAAGTGCTCCCCTGACCCCTTCTTCGACAAATGGGCCGGGTTCCTCAACTACATACAAACGACGCAGACCATGGGCGAAATTGCGCACGATCTCGGTATCCAGAGGATAACTAACTGACAGATGCAATACCGGTACCCGCACTCCCATGGCATCGAGGGCCTGACGCAAATCCGTATAACTCTTGCCCGTGGTCACGATGCCAACCTCACCGCCGGCATCCTTATCGATAATGCGATTGAGTTGGTTGAGCCGCACGTATTCTTCGACCAGAGGCCACTTGCGCTCTAACAATTCCCGCTGCATGGGCAGGGCCCCCGTAGCCATCACAATTGGGTTGAAACTCTTCTGGTAGGAATTTCCATCTGCCTTACCAGGGAGCAGGCTCTCGCTTTTGGCCACTGCTAAATCCACAGTACTGGCACCATCACAAACAGGTGTAACCAGTTTAAGCGCTGTTACCACCCCACTATAGCGCGACAGGGCGATCGCGTGTAGTCCGAGGCGGATGATATCTTCAATGCTGGAAGGATAAAATATCGGCACCATACTACTGCGCAGGACCCAATCGCTACTGCCGGGCGAAACGGAACTCTTGGAGCGATGATCCTCCCCGGTGAGCAGGACCATGGCCCCGCGCGCGCCGGTGCCGGCCAGATTGGCCAGCCAAATCTCATCGGGTATCCACATGGTGCCATGCGCTTTGCCGTACCAAAAGGCATCTACATCTCCACTGGCGGCGTACTGGGTGCCCAGCATGGCCGAAGCTGCAGTTTTCTCGTTTATACCGAACTGATGAACGGTGCGCCCCAACTGGTTCAACAGATCGAGTTGTTCAACCACTTTTAGGTCCAGACCACCGAGGGGCGACCCTTCATATCCCGATAAATAGGTCTGGTTGACCTGCCCATCGCACTTGTCCCGCCGCTGTTTTTCCAACAGCAGTCTTACGATGGCTTCCATGCCAGTGAGAAAGACGGTGCCCTCTTGCTGTAAAAACTTGTCCTGGATGCTCAAAGCCATAGGTGCGTAGAATCTATCTGAGAAGCGGCCTGAAAATGCCGGGCGAAGACCAGCAAATATCTTTAGACGGCTACTAAAATGCGTTTCGCTTTTTACTGAGTATATAGTGCAACGAGATAACTTGCAAGGTCAGGTGTGCACCCCAATCAGGATAGCTGTTGCTGGCGCAAATCCCGCGACCACTCAAAGTAATCATCGAGTCGAAGCAATTTGAATTCCTCAACGATATCGGCAGCCGATCTTGCCTTTGATTCACTGTATATTACCGAAGTACCGATCTTGCCCGCAGTGACGATTTTTACATCTTCGCCGTACTGGCGCTTTATTTTGTCGTAGTGTGCTCTGTTTCTGTCCAGGTGTACCACCTCGTAATCCAGATTGATTCGGGCGCTGGCCCAGGGCTGGTAATTATTGCTCTCCGCCAGCGTCGTCCCCTGGGGATCGATAATACTGCAGGGGGTGCCGCGATAAACCGAACCGACAAAGAAGGCGCGCACGTCCAGGGCCCACCAATTCTGCACCAGGCCCCCATGATACATGGAACTAAAGAGCAGCATACGGGGTTTGAGACTCTTGTACTGCTCGCGCAATTCGGCGAAATTCAGATCAAAGCAGATTACCCCGCCGACCGGTCCGAACTCGGTGTCGATGAGAGTCGCCCCCGGTCCAGGTCTGGTCCCGTGATCGAACTCCGGATAGACGGGTATATACTTTCGATATATCCCGGCCATTTTGCCACGCCGATCTAAAAGGGCCAGAACATTGTAAACATGACCGGTCTTGCGTTCCAGTTGATGCACGGGCACGGTGATATAGCAATTGTACTTGCGCGCTAGATTTGCCAGTACTCTAGTTGTGGAGCCACCTGGAACCTGCTCGTCGTGCTGTCCACAGATCGTTTCCGGCAAGACGATCAAATCCGCATGGGTCGCCCGTGCACATTCCCCCACCAGGAGTTTGAGATCCTTGTGGGTTTGCGCCACGATTTCTTCTTCGCCGCCGCTGATCGGGGCGTAGGAAATGGCCGCAACATTCAAGATTTCGCTCATTTTTTTCTCCCTCTATTTAGGACACCTCATCTTGACATACTTTCCCACCCTGGATACCTTTCAGGCCGTTTATGCCCAATCGGAAATCATCCAGGAGGTTTTGATGAAATACCGCTTCCTCGTCCAGCCTTTCCCCCTAATTCCCATTCTGATTTTTTTCTTTTTCACCCCCAGTTTTGGCGCCAAGTACGAATTCGCTTTTGTCACCCACGGCGGTCCGGGAAATCCGTTCTGGAACGTGGTCATCAAAGGCATGGAAGACGCCGCCAGACGCTACGACGTCGAGGTTCAGTGGCTCAGCAATACAGTTTTTTCAATTGAAGACATGAGTGATTTCCTGGACGATGCCATGGCCCGCCAAGTCGATGGCCTGGGAATCACCTGTCCCGATCCCGAGGCCATCCGCGAAAATATTGAACGCGCCCATATGGCTGGCATACCCATTATCATACTAAACACCGCCGACCCCAATGCCGGCCTGCCGGATGCCCTGCCCGCCCTGTTCTATATCGGAGCCAGCGAATACCTGGGCGGCCAGGCCAACGGACGCGCCCTGCTACAGGCGGCGGCAAAACAGGGAATAAAGATAGTCCGTGCCCTCTGTCCCATCCAGGAGGTGGGCCACAGCGGTCTGGAAGCGCGCGTCGCCGGCTTTCGCAGTATACTGGAACCCGCCGGTATCCCCGTAGATGGCCTGACCATATCCAACAATGTCGATGAGTCGGCCGGACTTTTGGGCGACTATTTCATGGCTCACCCCCAGGCCAATGCCATAGCTACACTGGGGCCGCTTCCGGCCGATGCCTTTTACCTTTTCATGGATGAACAGGGCAAAGAACCCGGCCAGATTCTCCATGCTACCCACGATACCAGTCCGGCCATCTTCGAGCGCATCCGCTCTGGCCACACGCTCCAGGCCATCGATCAGCAACCTTATTTACAGGGCTATTTGACCGTTGTATGCCTTTACCTTTACAAAGAATTCGGTCTCACCCTGGCAACCGATGCAACGACAGGTCCCTTTGTTATCAATGCCGGGAATGTGGACCAGATCGCCAATTTAGTTAAAGCAGGGGTCCGTTGAACTTATTTTCACACTGGCGCAACCGCCTGGCCCAGCACCCGGAAGCTGGCGCTTTTGTGGGATTTCTGGCCATCTTCGCTTTTTTTTCTATTGCCGTTCCCACTACCTTTTTATCGAACAACTCCTTTTCCTCTATTCTCACCAGTCAAGCGGTTCCCGGTATAGTGGCTATCGGCGTCACCCTGCTGATGATTTCGGGTGAATTCGACCTTTCCATAGGCTCAATCATGGGTGTCGCTTCGCTGGCTTTTCTCGCCGCGGCGGTGAATGGCGTCCACATCCTTGGGGCCGCTGCCCTGGGCTTATTGACTGGTTGCGGCCTGGGATTAATCAATGGCCTGCTGCTAGTATGGACCCGGATACCTTCCTTTATCATTACGCTGGGCACCATGCTCGTATTTCGCGCCATCGCCCTGACTGCCATTTCCGGGGGGCGCATCATCCGCTATGCCGATTATTCGCGCACCGACCCTACCCTTACTCTTTCGCCGCTATTGCTGATTGCCGGTGCCCTGGTACTGGGCGCCCTGACGCTGTGGATGAGTCACCACAGTATAGTCGCCAACCTGCGCTCCTTTCGCAACCGCCCTGCGCTGCGTTCGGGTTTTGTTTTGCTAGCTCTCACCGGCCTCAATCTGCTGATTTTATACCTGGTATTTGCTCTGGTTCAGCAATTGGGCCAGCGGCTCTTCGAACCCCTGGAAATCAGCTTTTTCCATCTCCTGAATGGCCGCCTGCCCGCCGACCTGGTCGGTGGCAATTACCGCTTATCAATAATTTGGTGGGCCCTTCTTGCGATACTATTCAGCCTTTTACTCACCCAGACCAGCTATGGAAATGCAATTTTTGCCACCGGCGGCAATAGCATGGCCGCCAGAGCCCAAGGCATAAAAACAGATCGTATACGGGTTTTAAATTTTGTTCTTGCCGGGGGACTGGCCGCCCTGGCTGGCATTATCCAGGTCGCCCGTTTGAAAAGCGTGGACCCCCTGCGCGGCCAAGGCCTGGAACTTGAAGTTATTGCCGCTACGGTCATCGGCGGAACCCTCCTCAGTGGAGGCTACGGCAGT
>CAXFTV010000215.1:0-4752 GCA_964005845.1 uncultured bacterium | reverse complement strand
GCTCGATACTGCCACCGTCGCCCTTCCCATCCTGCAGCAGTTCGGTTTCACTGCGACCTGTTTCCCGATCACCGACGGAATTGAAGCCGCCTCGGCTGGAAAAGCCGCTGCCGTGCGCACTCTTACCGAAGGCGTTATTGAAAAGCCCTTCATGACCTGGACGCAAGTGCATCAACTCCTGGATGCCGGCTGGGAAATCGGCGCCCATACCGCTACCCACTGCAAAATCGCCGACCAGCACACCGCCGCCGGGGACGAGGGGGTCATCGCCGAGGCCGAGATAGCAAATCGAACCTTTAGCCGCCATCTGGGCTTTGCCCCGACCCACTTTGCCTATCCCAGCGGTTCCCGCAGCCAGCGCACCGATGCCTTATTGGCGCGCTACTATCGCTCCCTGCGGCTGTGGCACTTCGAATGGCCCATTCGTTGGACTTTTACCGATTCGGCCACTTCACCCCATGCCATCGACTGTCAGAACATCGACTTGCGCGTACCTTTTGAGGCGTTTGCAAATATCTTCGATCAGGCTCCAGAAGCGGCTTGATAATTCGCGCAATTTCATTAATAATAAATGGCTCGCCGCATGAAATTCCCGCCCCCACAGTTAGCGTATTTCCTGCAGGAACCCACCAATCGGAGGAATGTCCTTTTACTTTTTAAGTTGCTGTTGGTACTGGTCGGTATCGTCGCCGTCTACAGCATACTTTTCCACCTCCTGATGATGCGGGAAGACCGCGACTATACCTGGGTTACCGGAATTTACTGGACCCTTACGGTAATGTCGACTTTGGGATTTGGCGATATCACCTTCGAAGGCGACCTTGGCCGCGCCTTTTCGATATGCGTTCTGATTACCGGAACTGTTTACTTGCTGGTCCTGCTGCCCTTTACTTTTATTCAATTTTTTTATGCACCGTGGGCAGAATCTCAAACTGCCGCCCGCACCCCCCGAGAATTGCCCCCGGAAACCATTGGCCACGTGGTACTTACCCACTACGACCTAGTTACCCATACACTCATCCAAAAGCTAATTCAGTACCACTATCCCTACGTGCTCCTGGTCTCTGATACCGCCGAGGCCTTGCGCCTGTCCGACCAGAATATAAAAACGGTGGTGGGTGATCTGGACGACCCCGGCACCTATGAAAAAGTCCGGGCGGACCGGGCGGCTCTGATAGCAACCACCGCCAGCGACATGGTCAACACCAATGTAGTCTTCACAGTCCGGGGTCTAACCAGGAGAGTGCAGATCACGGCCACCGCCACCGACTCGGCTTCACTGGACATTATGAGATTGGCAGGCTGTAACAATGTCCTCCGCCTGGGCCAAATGTTGGGTCAATCGCTGGCTCGCCGCGCCAACGGAGGCGACGTCGTCGCCCATGTGATTGGTCAGTTCGATCAATTGCTCATTGCCGAGGCTACGGCGACAGGTACCCCCATGGTCGGGCAGACCCTGGAACAAATCGGACTGCGAAAAAAAGTGGGTATCACCGTGGTGGGAGTTTGGGAACAGGGACACTTTGAAACCGCCAGGCCCGATACCCATGTCAGTGCCAATACTGTTCTGGTGCTGGCCGCGACCCGGGAACAATTGGAAAAATACGACGAACTTTTCCTCATTTACCACGCTTCTAAAGCGCCCGTAGTCATAATCGGGGGTGGCCGCGTAGGTCGCTCCACGGGGCGCGCACTGGCCGAGCGCGGGCTGGATTACCGCATTGTGGAACAACTGCCCGAACGCATTCCCGACCCTGAAAAATACGTCCTGGGCAACGCAGCAGAACTCGAAATTCTCAACAAGGCCGGGATCATGGATACGCCCACCGTGATCATTACCAGCCACGAAGACGACACCAATGTCTATCTAACTATTTTCTGCCGCCACTTGCGGCCCGATATTCAAATTATAAGCCGTGCCAATTTGGAGCGAAATATCTCTACCCTGCACCGCGCCGGCGCCGACTTCGTCATGTCCTATGCCTCGATGGGTGCCAACACCATATTTAATCTCCTGGAGCGCAGCAATACTCTGATGGTAGCAGAAGGCCTGGACGTCTTCAAAGTTAAGATGCCCGTCGCCCTCACCGGCCAGACAATCGCCGGATCCTCGATCCGTCGTGAAACTGGCTGTACCGTAATTGCTCTCGATATCGATCACACCGTACAAGTCAATCCCGACCCCTTCCAGTCTCTTCCCGCCGAGGCCGAAATCATCCTCATCGGCAGCGTCGACGCCGAGAAGCGCTTCCTCGAGGTCTATGGAGATTGAGCGCTTTTAGGTGCCCTTATTGCGCTTCAGAAACGCCCTAATCCCCTCCTGAACCTCGGGACGGGGCACGCATTCAGCCAGTATCTCCGCCTCCAATTCAACTGCCTCTTCACGACTCCTGTGATGCCCCAGCGCCTGCACGGCTCGGTTCATTACAAAAGGGTCTTTTTCACTAAGAACTCGCGCCAGCTCCATGACCTGGTCCATCAAATCATCGGCCGGCACTACTTCTTCAACCAGGCCGATGCGCTCGGCTTCGCGCGCATCGATGCGCCGTCCACTAAAAATCAATTCCCGCGCCTTTGCCCTGCCCACCAGGGCAGGCAGGCGAAAAGTTGCGCCGGCAGCAGGCAGCCACCCCAGGTCGATCTCGGGCTGCCCCATGCTGGCATTATCTGCGGCGATCCTTAAATCGCAGGCCAGCGCCAATTCGCAACCTCCTCCCACGGCGTAGCCGTGGATGGCGGCTATAGTAGGCCTGGGGAAATCCTCGAGTTGGTTGAGTGCCCCGTTCTCCAGCAGGGCCAACTGGCGCACCTCCGCCGCCGAGCTATCTTTCAGTTCGCCAATATCCGTTCCCGCACAAAAGGCCCGACCGCGACCCGCAACCACCAGGACGCGAACATTCTCGTCCGCTGCCGCCTCTTTCAGCAGCGTCTGCAAATCCGCATAGAGCACCCGATTCATGGCATTGAGGACGGCCGGCCTATTCAACTGCAACAGGGCAATATGGCGATCTACCGAATAGATGAGGTGATCTGTCATATAAACCTATTTTATTCCTGGGTTTTTATCGTCGCCCCGGTGAGATGTTCAGCCGCTTTGCAGACGGCGGAAAAGTCCTCGCTGCCGGCCCCGAGGCTACTGGCCAGGGCAAACATCTGGTAGGCTACGGCGGCAATGGGCATAGCCAGGTTCATTTCCCTGCCCAGGCCGACGGCCAGCCCCACGTCTTTCTTCATCAGATCGAGCATGAACCCCGGGGCGAATTCCCCCTTGATTAGAAAATCGGCTACCCGCATCTGAAACAACGTCGAATTGCCGGAACTGACGCTGATAACCTGGCGCATGATTTCGGGATCTGCTCCGGCTTTGACACCCATGCACAGGCCCTCTGCAATCATGGCCATATTGACGCCCCCTATGACCTGGTTGACAATCTTGACTGTCTGCCCCACACCCAGTGGTCCGACGTGGAATATATTCTCCTCCTTGCCCATAGCTGCAAACAGGGAACGACAGCGCTCTATATCCCCGGCCTCACCCCCGGCGATAATGGTCAGCGTGCCGTCCACGGCACCGACATCGCCCCCGCTCACGGGCGCATCCACCACTCGAACTCCCTTGGCGGCGGCGGCGGCGGCAATTTCCTGAATGGTAAGCGGGGAAATCGTGCTCATATCCACTATGAGCTTGCCGGAGGATGCGCCTTCTAGCACGCCATCCTCTCCGAGTACGACTTCTCGGACCTCCGGGTCTGCAGTGACAATTGTGATGATGATATCTGCCTGCTGGGCCACTTCTCTCGACGAACAAACCGCCGTGGCACCGGCCTCTTCCATCTCGCTTACCACTTCCGGGCGGCGGGCGTAGAAGGTCAGATCAAAGCCGGCCTTAAGCAAGTTCTTGGCCATGGGTTTGCCCATGATGCCCAGACCGATAAAACCAATTTTTTCCATGATTTAACTCCTTGTTTAAATCCCCTTTTAGAATACGGCCTTACCACGTGGCAATTTAAGAAAGCGTCTTAAATCCCCGGCGGTCGGCGCCCGCCTGCAGGGGCCATAGTGCCGAGAGATGGCGCTTGCAGGCGCGCTGAGAGCGAGCAAAACTTGATGCAGGTGTTTGGATGGCCCCAAATTTCCCTGATGAGATAGGCCCTGTGATTGCAATTGGCAATTTTCGAATCCAAATCGTCCCTGCATCCGCAAAGTGATTTTGCAGTTGGAAAAATCCTCCTCGACCATCACCTGCAAAGGCTTATCCGCTATAAGCTGGCAACCGGTAAAACACATTTTGAAATCTAAGGCTCTGGCTTTTTTAGTGGCACCGCCGCCAGCAGATTGGTCCAGGCCGCGGCCAGGTCCATCACGTCCCCGCCACACACCACCAGATCACAGCCGCCCTCCAGGGCGGCGTCCAGCAAGGCGCCCGGGGTGATGAAAATTCCCGTCTTCTTGCCGGCTTCTCGAGCCCGATGCATACAGGCTAGTACGGTTTTGACCACATCAGGATGATTCGGCTGTCCGAGCAATCCCATGCTCATAGATAGATCGCCAGGCCCAATGAAAACCCCCGACAATCCCTCCACGGCGCAAATTTCGTCTAAATTTTCTACCGCCTTCAGGGTTTCAATTTGGGCAAAAAGGTGGGTGCGCGCATTGGCCGCCGCCATAGTCTGTGCCGGCGCTACCAGGCCAAAACCAATACCCCGGGTCCGCGTATTAAAACCGCGCACCCCCAGGGGCGGATACTTGCCG
>CAXFTV010000214.1:0-4647 GCA_964005845.1 uncultured bacterium | reverse complement strand
GAGTCTGCGGCACGGATCCGTGCCGCCAGATGCCGGTATTCCTGCGGGAAGTCGAGGCAATCGGTTTTTCCGGGGTGCAGAACTTTCCCACGGTGGGTCTTATAGACGGTCTTTTTCGCCAGAATCTGGAAGAGACCGGTATGGGCTACGATCTCGAGGTGGAAATGATTCGCAGCGCTCATGAAATGGGGATGCTGACCACGCCCTATGCCTTCAATCCCGCAGAGGGCGAAAAAATGGCCGCTGCCGGGGCCGACATCGTGGTGGCCCACATGGGCCTCACTACCAAGGGCACTATCGGCGCCACCACGGCGATGACTCTGGAGCAGTCGCCCGCTCACGTGCAGGCCATTTGCGATGCGGCCCGGGGAGTCAATCCGGAAGTGATCGTGCTATGCCATGGGGGGCCGATTTCCGAGCCCGAAGATGCTGAATACGTGCTGCAGAAAACCACGGGAGTAAATGGTTTTTACGGGGCTTCGAGTATGGAGCGGCTGCCGGTGGAGGTGGCCATTACCGAGCATATGAGAAAATTCAAGGAGATCAGGTTTTGATCAAGTTGTCAATCGATGGCATGAGCTGCGAAAACTGCGTGCGCCACGTGTGCGAAGCGCTCGAAGGCATGAGTGGAGTAGTGCAGGTCTCGGTAGATCTGGAAAAGGGCGAGGCCGAGGTGGAGGCCACGGTGGAACTGCTGGCCGATGAGATAAAAGAAGTTTTGGACGAAGAAGGCTACGAGCTGAAAAACCTCGTGCAAACTTGAAGCGGTGGCGCCCTAGCGGCGCTGCGAGAGTCGGCGTTGCGCGCCAGGATTAGAAAGGGTGTACATGGCGGTAAAGAAAAAAATTCTGCTCACCGGTGCCGCCGGTTTTGTCGGCGGCATTCTGCGCTCGCACTGGGGCGCTAGCTACCAATTGCGCCTGGCCGATGTCGAGCCCATTGAAGATGTGGCAGCGCACGAAGAATACATCCAGGTCGACATAACTCGAGCTGAGCAAATGCTGCAGGCCTGCCAGGGCATGGACACAGTGGTGCATCTGGCAGCGGACCCGAGTCCTGCGGCCGAATTCTACGACACTTTGTTGCCGCTCAACATCGTCGGTGCCTACAACGGCTTTGAGGCGGCGCGGCAGGCCGGTTGCCAGCGCATCGTCTTTGCCAGCAGTGTCAATGCGGTACTGGGCTACGGGGGGGAGGTGACGACCAGCTGGGACGTGCCAATTTTTCCACAGAATGTTTATGGAGCTACCAAGTGCTGGGGCGAGGCGCTGGCTCGGGTCTACGCGGATCAGCACGGACTTTCCAGCATTTGTGTGCGCCTGGGTAGTCCGCGCTACGACCAGGGGGGCGACTGGGATGCGGACGAGCCGAGCATGGGCATCAGCCCGCGGGACACGGCCCAGCTCTTCGCCCGCTGTGTGGAGGTGGAAGGGGTTGATTTTGCCATCGTGCATGGGGTCTCGCGCCACCGGCGCTCCTGGATGGACGTAGACGATTCGCGTCGGGTGCTGGGCTACGAGCCGCAGGACGGCACGTCTTTTCCAAAGTTGCAATGAAGATGCCATTTCCACTTTTTAAATGAAAGTCTGCCAAGAGGTTTGGCGAGCAGGCAGCATAGGGAGAGGGCCACATCATGAGCGAATCATTCTTCGGACCGGATATCGAACTGGGTACCCCCGAGTTGCAGTTGCCCGATGAGTTGCGCGCGCCCGTGCGCGCCCATCTGGAAAAACTGCGCGCCTATTATATGGCCGCCAATTGGGCTCGCCGCAGCGGTTTTGGCGTGCGCCCGGCCGTGGTGGTGGTGGACCTGGCTCTCAACTGGACGCGGCCGGGGACCCAGATGGGCAGCAACGTCGAACCAGTGGTGGAGGGCACCCGGCGCATTCTGACGGCGGCCCGGAGTGCCGCCGTCCCCATTTTCTTTTCTACCTCCGAATTCGATCCGGACGAATTCACCGGTATGGCGAACAGCAAGGTCCAGACCGACCTCAAAGCCGGAGATGCCAGCCTCATGGAGATCGATCCGCGCCTGGAACGCCGCCCGGACGAGAAGATTTTCACCAAGCGCTGGGCTTCTTGTTTTGCGGGCACCGCTCTGCGCAATATGCTTACGGCGCTGCAGGTAGATACGGTGATAGTCACCGGGGTGAGCACTAGTCACTGCGTATATGCGACCTGCCGCGACGTCTCCAGCAGTTTTCGCGTCGTCATCCCGCGCGAGGCCGTCGGCGAGCGCTGCCAGATCATGCACTGGACGTTTCTGCTGGATCTGGATATCAATGTGGGCGATGTGATGCCGGTGGATGAAGTGCTCGATTATTTTGGCCAGTTGTCGGCGGGGTGAAAGGTTGCGCCAATCCTCCATGATTATTAGGATGGATTTTGCCGGCCTGTAGATTAAGTCTGGCAAGCAAAAGAGCGATAAAAAACTAGCGAAGAGGAGAGCTACGTGAACGGCGACCAGATGATAGCGGAAATATTAAAAGCGGAAGGTGTGGAATGGCTGGCGGCTTTTCCCTATCAAACTTTGATCGACAGTGCCGCCCAGGCTGGTATCCGGCCGGTGGTGTGCCGCCAGGAGCGCGCTGGAGTCAACATGGCCGACGGCTTCAGCCGCATCACCAACGGCAAAACGATCGGGGTCTTTACCATGCAGCTGGGACCCGGTGCCGAAAATGCTTTTGGCGGCGTGGCCCAGGCCTTTGCCGATTCGATCCCCATCCTGCTGCTGCCGGGGGGACTTGAGCGCACCCGCACGCAGGTCCATCCCAACTTCGATGCGGTTCCCAACTATCTGGGGATTACCAAGTGGTCTGCCAATATCAATGCCGTGAGTCGCATCCCGGAAATGATGCGCCGGGCTTTCAGCCAGCTGAAACACGGTCGCCCGGGACCGGTCCTGCTGGAGATTCCCCGCGATGTGGCTCTGGAAGAATTTCCCGCCGGTGATTTCGACTACCAGCCCGTGCAAGTCTTCAAGTCCGCCGCCGATCCCGATCTCGTCCGCGACCTGGTGGCGGCTCTGCTCAAGGCTTCCCAGCCAATTATAAATGCCGGGCAGGGCGTGCTCTGGGCCGAAGCCACCGACGAACTGGTAGAGTTCGCCGAACTCACCCAGGTGCCTGTTTTGACCACCTTGGCCGGCAAAAGCGCTTTCCCCGAGAACCACGAACTGGCGCTGGGCACCGGGGGGCACACTGCCACCCTGATGGTCGACCGCTTTCTCAAAAAGACCGATTTCATGCTCGGGCTGGGTACCAGTTTTACCATTTCCAGCTTCAACGCGCCGGTGCCCACGGGGGTGCCGCTGGCTCAAGTTACCAACTGTGCCGAGGATCTCAATAAGGACTATGCGATCGATTTTGGCGCCATCGGCGATGCCAAAATTGTATTGCGTCAGATGATCGAAGAAGTCAAGCGACAAAGCGGCGAACAGGGGCGCGGCGATGTGCACGGGGTGGTGGGTGAAATCGCCAGCATACGGGCCGAGTTCATGGCTGAATGGGGTCCCCGCCTGCATTCTGACGAGGTGCCGATTAGCCCCTACCGGGTCTTTAGCGAGTTGGCCGCAGCGGTGGATGTCGCCAATACTATCATCACCCACGATTCGGGTTATCCCCGCGACCAGCTGGCTCCTTTCTGGCAGACGGTGGCGCCGCGGGGTTATATCGGCTGGGGCAAGTCGACCCAGCTTGGCTACGGCTTGGGGCTGGCCCTGGGCGCCAAGTTGGCGGCGCCGGAAAAACATGTTATCAACGTTATGGGAGATGCGGCTTTCGGCATGGCCGGCATGGATGTAGAAACCGCCTTCAGAGCGGAAATCCCCATCCTCACAGTCGTCCTCAACAATGGCGTGATGACCCACTACGACCACCATATGCCCTACGCCAGCGAGCACTGGGGCAGCAATGCCCTTGGCGGTCACTATGCCCGGGTTGCCGAAGGATTGGGAGCCAGCGCCCAGCGGGTCGAGGCAATCGAGGATCTGGGCCCGGCCATCCGCCGGGGATTGGCGGCCAACCGGGAAGGCCTGCCTGCCCTGCTGGAAGTTATGACCAAGGTTGAAGAGAATGTGCCGAGTTACTGGTAGAGTTGCCAGGGCTCAAAACGGGCAAAATAATATGTAGTTGAAGGACGGCAAATGGTTCGGCCAGTTTGCCGTCCACACTCTGGAGAATAAAAAGGAGAGAACTATGGCTGCTTTTTTTCCTATCGTCATTCTGGTGGGGATCATCCTTTTTCTAATGCTCTTCACCTACTTCATCCCTATCGGGCTGTGGATCAGTGCCTACTTCGCCGGGGTCAAGGTGGGCATCTTCAAAGATCTATTCGCCATGCGGCTGCGCAAAGTGCCGCCGGGCGCTATAGTACAGCCCAAGATCAGCGCCAACAAAGCCGGCTTGGAAGTCGATCTGGATCGCATGGAAGCCCACTTTCTGGCCGGCGGCAATGTCAACGCCGTCATCCTCGCCCTCATCTCGGCCGACAAGGCCAATATCCCGCTCACCTTCGAGCGCGCCGCCAGCATCGACCTGGCCGGCCGCGACGTGCTCGACGCGGTCAAGGTCAGCGTCAATCCCAAAGTCATCAACACCCCCCTGATAGCCGCTGTGGCCAAGGACGGCATCCAGGTCAAGGCCAGCT
>CAXFTV010000213.1:0-7585 GCA_964005845.1 uncultured bacterium | reverse complement strand
TGTTCCCAGATATATTTCTATTTGATAGATCGAAGATACCCGGGCGAGATCGATATTGATTTCTATATTGTCGCCAGGCGCATGAACATAGATTCCGCTATTTTCATAGCGCTCGTCATGAAGAGGATTGGTTTTATCGATCTCCAGACG
Source organism: uncultured bacterium (assembly GCA_964005845.1). Taxonomy (GTDB): domain Bacteria; phylum Latescibacterota; class UBA2968; order UBA8231; family UBA8231; genus CAXFTV01. The sequence continues at coordinate 7,435 of CAXFTV010000213.1, read as the reverse complement.
TCCCAGGCAGCTATTGTCAACCTCGATATAGCCAGGCAAACATACTCCACAATCACTACTGTCGATGGCGCAATTAGCTCGATTCATTTGCCCGCAATCATAAGTGCACTCGCTTGCCGGAGCCAATGGCGATGCGTTATTGGCTTTGTCCCACCAAGAGTTTAGTACGGCATCTCTATTTCTCGTCTGAAACATCAATTGTACCGTTTCTCCAGAATTGGGATCGTTGTAGGATGGATTGTCTACCCCTAATGGCACTGCCCTATCTACGATTTCCTGGGGATCCAAAGTGACAATTTTTTCCTGATTTATCACGTAGCTTCTCTTGTATTTCTGGAGTTGCCAACTCCACAACTCATCCCCTATGGCCCAAATTTCCTCGCCCTCGCAAATCATATTGATGGTCCCGTTCGAGTTTTCCTCAATAAACATGCAATATCCATAGAGAGGGTCTGTGGGATTGAAGAACCACCATAGATCGGGTGATGCAAAAAAAGGTAATTGCACACACTCCGGACATGCTTGTGTTCTGTCCTCTGAATCTTTGTAGTCCGAATAACTCATTACGGAATAAAATTTCAAATCGTGCTGGCTTACAGGTAAGTTGAAAGCTGCTGTTCTTCTGTAATTTATTTCCTGATTATGGTAAGCAGAAACCGATGATGTACTATTTTCTATATTCGCATAAAAGCTAGCCAGATGGTTAGCGCCTAGGATATGACCTAATTCATGAGCAGCGGTAAATTGGTTGCCGCAGTTGTTGGCAACTCCCACAGTTGACCAATCAAAACTATCTGTCATAAATGCTCCCTCGACCGCAACTACCCCAAAATCATCGTAATAAGAACCGATCCCACTTGCATAGGCATAGCCTCCGTACTTGGCCGTTCCAAGGATGAATAATCCCACATCCGCTCCCTTGGATTTTCTCAGTGACTGATAGTATGGATTGTGTTTCAACCAAATCAGATCACTTTCTATATTCTCCCTTTCTTCATATGGAAAAGGAATTATCCCGGCGATTCTATAGCGTTCTGCAGGAGTGAGAAAGGAATTGGTATTTGCTTCATTTGCCAGATAAAACCAATAGTGGATTAGTTCGGCCATTTGCTCTTCATCGCCTTGATAGAAATCATTTATAAAGGCCGGTGTATAAAGAACTAAAACGTCGATAGTTTCCAGGCAGTTGGGATCGAGTTCAGGGCATTCATCGCGGGTAGTTTTTTCGGGATCAATGATGACGGTCTCGATATTCGCAGGATTGGTCCCACATGTCTCGCAACTTATATCACTGGTGGGAGAGCATATTCCGAACGCAATTTTGTCAGAGCCGCAACTTGTACACTGAATGCACTCCGTCAGAGGATCTGCATCGTGGTCCCACGTTCCAAAATCACATGCTGAACACTGAGTATTACTCGATCCGCCGCAAGATGCAGTTTGCGTTTCTCCTTGAACACAGGTATCACATTGCTGACAGCCTGCGCCACTTGCGAAAAAGCCATCGCCGCATCCGCCGCAGACCCTATCGGATGTGGAAGTGCATGCGACCGCTTCATCGACTCCAATACTGCATGGAGCGCTGCAGGTAATACATGGAGTGTGGGGATCATCATCGTGATTATATGCTTCTGCTTCACATGGGATACAGGTATCAGTGTCCCAAATACCGGCGCAATCATCGCAGTCATCGCCAGAGTTGGCGGCGGCCACACAGCCGCAATCGCTCATCCAGTGGGTTCCGCCCCACTCGCCGCTGCAATCTTCCACACAGTCGTTAGATGGGTCGGCGTCACAAGTACCACAATTGTCTACCACCGCATCGCCACCCCAAACGCCATTGCAGTCCTGGCTCCACTCGCCGCCAAAATTCAAAACTCCAGCAGCAGTCATATTTACCCAGTAACCCCGCCCTGGCTCTAATATATTTGCAGATCGATATCCGGCATCAAAACCAAATACAGATATCAGCTTGCCGCTCGTTGCCACCTGTAAATCGGCCACGCTGGGAGCAGCACTGCAAGAACCTATCATGCTCCATCCCGCTGAAAAATTTACCGCACAGGAAGATAAAGGCACGCCGGTGAGGAGCACAGTTGCCGCCGCTGGCATATTGATCCAGTAGCCTTTACCCGGTTCCAGCGATGTCGCCGCCTGGTAACCTGAACTCTCGACGAACTCAAATAGGGAAATGGCGGTCGGGAAAAGGGCCTCCAGCGACGGATCTTCTACCTCGCATGCCAGAGAGAGCATGCTCCAACCCGCCGGGAGTTCATACATTTGCTCGCATTGAGAGGATGCTGCCGCTATATTTCTGACGCTGGCTTCATTTGCACTCACTATGGTTGCAAAGAGCAACGGGAGCAGCTTGGCAAGCCACAAAATTCTGCTGTTCTGCATGGTGATCGTCTAATATCCTTCCGCCGTTAAGCTTTCCAATGTGAGACATTTTGCGTTGGCAGAAACTGCTCCGGACCGAGGTCGCCCAGCCGCCTATGCGGCCTCTCCTGGCTGTAGTGCTGGCGCCAATCGGCCATGGCAACCGGGGCGTGCCGCCGTTTTGCCGATTATTCGATCACCTGTGCAGCACTTCCTGAAGGACGAGCAGTTCCTGGACAAATGCCGGTCCGGGTTTGAATGCCTGCAATCTTATATTCGATGTCTGCAAAAGATAGTATTCCATTCTTTTCGACACGCCCGTGCCGCCCGCAGCGCATACAAACCCCGCGCGAAAAAGTCTGCTCTTAAGGGCATGCCATCCGGCAAGTCCCCTATCCCGGAACGATGGGTCGAGGTAGCCCATGCGGGCGCCGTGTAAGAAAGCAAAGGAAAGCCACGAGGTATAGTGCTCGTTGACCGGGGTCGAATGCCAGTTGAGGATCGAATGGAATCCGCCTTGCGGCCCTTGAACCGCCGCGGCTGCTTCGCACAGAGCAGCGAAGATCTGGACGAGCTCGCCGCGCTGCGGGTGATCGAGCGGGAAGTCGTCGAGAATCTGCGCCAGACCTACCGCGCACCATCCCGTGCCGTGACCCATTGTGCCAGGCAGCCCTTTAGCTGCGGTGCCATGGGCATAGAGACCGGTGTCGGGGTCGCGCAGGTTGGCTTCTAGTGCCTTGACATAATCGGCTACGATAGCGGAGAATTTTTCCAGGCGGTCGACGAAGCGCGCCACCCGCATCAAGGCCAAGGGAATGCCCATTTGTTCGCCGTAGGTTCCCATGATGCCATTCTGCGGGCCGACCACGGCCTGGGTTTGCGGCGTCATGGTCTGCCATGCATGGCACCAGCGAGCGGTGCCGGGCGCAAACTCAAATCCCGTTCCGATCCCGTCGAGACGTTCGAGGATCGCGTTGCGAAAGGGCTCCTCGCCAGTGCGTTCATACATCCACATGAAGTTCACCAGACCGAGAGCGAAACTGTCCATTCCGGGCCAGGGCCTTTCGGCGAGCATGCGTCGCGCGTGATCTTCGAATGCCCTCGCGTAACGATCGTTTCCCGTGATCTGAGCTGCGTCGAGGAGAATCTTTCCCAGGTAGTAGCGCCCCGTCGCAATGTCGGTGCGGTTCATCTGTTCGCTCTGGAGAATCCGGTCCATGATTAGTTCGTGGAGATCGGCATCCGGTCGGGCCACCATCTTTTGGACAAAATTTGGTGCGTGAAGCGTGAGTCCGGGGGGGATGAAAAGGCAGTACTCCAACCAGCGCAGCCTGGCCATCTGTTTTTCCGAGCAGATGACGAGCCAGGTGCTGTTATTCTCGTGCAGGGCGATGCAGATGCCCTCTGCTGCGGGATGAAAGGCGGGCGGCGCTTCGCCGCCGGGGGCGCGGTCCCAGGGTTGATCGCCGTGGCAATAGAAGCCGCGGAATCCCTGCAGCTGGTGCCTGATCCGCGGGACGTCGTCTTCGGTGACGAAGATCGCCTTGATGCCCTCAAGTGATGCTGGCGGCTGGCTGGGAAGCGCGTCGCCAGGGCCGAAGGCGAAGTCGATGCCCGCATTGATGAGATAGCCAAGTACTTTGAGGAACGCATCCGTGGGTTCGGGGGGCTCAACGACCCATAACTCCGAGGGCTGGTATTTCATCGCATGCGCTCTTCCCTTTGTCTGTGGGAGCGGTTGCGGTCTGCGTTCACGAGGCGCTTGCCGCTTATTTTGCCTCGGGCACGACGGCTTCGATCCCTGCGTAATTGTTGCTGGCTTTGGGGCGCCGGGAGTGGTGCGATGGGGGTAGTAACGCAGCTTGTTGGGGCGGAGTAAGTTCGTCCCAAAAACTTGGTGGCGACCCATTAAAGGAGCCTCCGCCCCATGCCATGTGGCTCGCATTGTATTTATACAGAATGGCGCGGCGCTGGTGCGCTCCATTCCAGGGCAGGGTCCCATGAGTACAGGCTTCGCTGAAAATTACCGCATCACCGGCTTTTGCATTGATCTCGGTAACAAATTCTCGATAGCGTTCCCACTTGAGCATTTCTGCCGGACATTTCAGATTGGCTTTATGGCTTCCGGGAACCACTGAAATGCCGCCATCGCCAGGGCCTTCGTCGGCGAGCAAGTATTCGATCACGCAGAGGCCGGTGAAGATCTTGCCCTCGCGGTAGAAATAAGGCGCATTGTCAAAATTCCCGTGCAGCATGCCGCCAGAACAGCCTTTGTCCATGGCAATTAGTCCTGGACCGTGATCTAGACGCCAGCCCTCACCGAGGATAGTATTGAGATGGGGAATAGTTTTGGGGTGTGCCAGCATCTCCCGAAAGGGGTTGCAGAAGGGCTTTTCTAGTTCCATCAGGCTGCCTTCCTGGCCCAGACGGGTCGATGTATTTTCTCCCCTCAAAGCGGTGGAATTGCCAAAATACTCGGGACTTTGACGGAGTTCCATCGAATCGATAGCCGCGTTGGCCAGCTCTAATTGTTCTTTACTCAGAACGTCTCGCACGACGAGAAAGCCAACCAGGTCGAAGAGATATTTCTCGTCGGTAGACATTTCTAGCGTTTGTTCTGAGATCGAGTGCGAGGTATTGGCATAGGGTATCGTCATGACAACAAACCTTTCCTTATTCTCGAGTTGATATTAATTGCGCGCTTGGAATTGACCTATTCCAGATTTCACAGCATCAGCCCGGATAAGACGGAGAGCTGCTGGAAATATGGCAAACAATAATACAATGGATTCGTGTATTCAAAGTTAAAGATAGCATTTATTATATACAATCGCATAATATGCCGGGGGAGTCCTTGAAATGGGCCGGGCAAACGCCCTTTCCGGTCCACAGCTCAGCATTTACAGAACATAGGAAAATGGAACAACGTTAGAAATAGCTTGGCTAAGTGCAAGCCTCGAACCAAGGACCTTGCAGGCACCGATGCAGGCAATCCAAGTGCTGCAGCCACAATCGCTTAGACCCCAATCTCAAAGCCCGGGCGCGCCAGCGCCGCTGCCCGAGCGCCACAACGACCTGGACGACGGGTTTTGAATTTCCCGTACTTTCTGAATAGATTAACACAGTGGGTTCAAAAACCGGCTAACTCGTCGTCAATCCACCAGTCCCAGTCCTTGCTACTCGACCAGCAGGTGAGGGCACTCGGCGACGCGTCGTCCAGGCCGAGTTCATCCCAAAGGAGCTCAAGCCCGGCGATGGCTCCCTCTTTTACCCCTGGACCTATCCTGGAAAGATCACCGAAAAGGGCGTATCTTTTGCGCCTCCGGACGCTGAGAAAAGCTAGTGCTGGCCCCTGTCCGAGCGGCGTCGGACGAGGGGACGGCCCGACGCTCACCGCAGCGCGAACTGGATCCGTCCGCCCGCGCCGCCGAGCGGCAAGCTGGTGTCCACTAGCGCTACCAGAGCTTGAAATCCGGCCTGGTTTAAACTACTGGGTAGTTCAGAGCTTGAGGAGATGATAATGGAAGTCAAAGACGTATCAGTGCGTATCAAAAGAGACGGCTGGTGTGTTTTGGAAGGTGTCATTCCCGCTAGCGAAGTTGGCTCGATACGCGAAAGTATCGTAAAAACTGTAGATTTTCACGAGCATAGCGAGCCGGACGAATTTGGCGTTACTAATCCCAGCAGAAGAGGGCTGATCAACTACGATCAGTCCCTTGCGCCTTACCTGGCCAATAAATATGTGATGGGAGTCACCAATGAATTGTGGGGCAAGTGGGTCAAAATTACGATCACAACCCCCGTTTTCAACAGGCCGGGAGGCAAACCCCAGGGCTGGCATGCCGACTGGCCCTTCAACCAGACCCATCCAGTAGCCATAAAAGAGCCTTTCCCCGATACGCCAATGTATCTAACTATGATTTACATGCTCTCGGACTTCACCGAGGAGAATGGTGCGACGCTACTAGTCCCCGGTTCTCATAGAGTGCTCTATGATCACGACCAAGAAACCAGAATGGAACCACATCCTGATCAGATCCAGGCAGTCGGCCCAGCGGGGAGCGCACTAATTTTTGACAGCCGGATGTGGCACGCGGTACCCCTTAATAAAACAGACGAAATAAGAGTAGGAGTGACCGTGCGCTACGCACCCTGGTGGCTGAATCTAAACTGCATAATACCCGGCCGCCCCGAGCGCGAGTTCATGACAGATTCGGATGGCACCAAAGAGCGGAATATCCAGTTCCCGCTTCCGCGGAAGGTATTTCATGCGTTGCCCAAAGAGGTTCAAGATCTGTTTCTGCACAATGTAGAATCTTCCCGGCAAGCACATTAGCAGGGGATGGTGAACTAGGGGCGACTTTATGGTTAGTGAGGTGGATGTCCCGAGCGCGCTAGACGGGCATTGGCCTGGCTCTAAGCTCAGCTGGACATTCTTTTTAGCAATTCCGGAGTAGGAATTTGAGTACTCGAGATATAAGCCAATTCGCCGGGGCAGACGCTGCGCTGCGGGCCGATATACGCCGCCTGGGCGATATGCTCGGCGAAACTTTGCGAAATCTATGGGGCGAAGAGCTCTATGAGTTCGTCGAATACGTCCGTCTTTCCACCCGGGCGCTGCGTGAATCACCGAATCGCGAACTTCGTGAACAACTGTTCAAAAAGCTGGAAGAGTCTCAACTTTGGCATGTGATTCGCACCGTTCGAGCCTTCACCAGTTACTTTCATCTGGCGAATGTCGCCGAGCAGCATCACCGCATCGAATTTAAGGGGGTTGCCGGGGCACGACGAGAATGGCTCCAGGAAGCTTTTCAGCGCATTCGAGATGCAAAAATTTCTGCAGCTGAAATAAGAGAGCTCATAGAGCGCCTGGAAGTGCGACCGGTTTATACGGCACATCCGACAGAAGCGGCGCGTCGTTCAATTCTGCATAAGCTTCGACGCGTCGGTGAATTGCTCAACGAGCGTTCGAACCCCCGATTGCTCAAATCGGAAGCTCGCCGGATCGACCGTCGACTGGCCGCAGTCATTGAAGAAATTCTCCAAACCGATGAAC
>CAXFTV010000212.1:0-5516 GCA_964005845.1 uncultured bacterium | reverse complement strand
GTGCCTTTCCGGGGTGCAATCCACATGCCCCCGCCCTTTGTCCAAGCCTCAAACGTTGACCTGTTTAACTTTAAATTTTTTCTTAAATGGGGCGGATGAATATATTTCGAATGGGTAGACCTAAGACCACTGAATGGATTATTGCCCTCCTCTCTCAGTCCATGGGCTTGAAAGGACTGTGCAAGGGGTGCTCGAAATTTGTGTATTTCATAAGTGAAAGGCATCTGCATGTACAATAAGAACATGTACTTCAAAATGATTTTTTTTATTTTCGCATCTTTTTTTAGCCTCCAGGCCAAAGGAGTTTCAGCAGCAGATCCCACTCCCCAGGACATTCCTCTACGGCAATTTACTTTTGATTTGCCACCGCGATGGAATTTGGTTTCTCTCCCCATAGTCCCGGTTGATGCCGGGGTTTCCAGCTTGTTCCCGGACGCAATTTCGGCCTTTTCCTTTAGCGGTAGTTATTTTCCCGTCAGCGAACTTACACCTTGTAAAGCCTACTGGGTAAACCTTTCTGAGGGAGGCAGCTACACTATTGAAGGAAGTGCAAATGTGACCCACTGCAGCGAAACTTTGAACAGTGGTTGGCATCTTTTCGGCGCCCCGGCAGGAATTACCCAGATTACCGAAATATATCAGGATCCCGCTGATATTCTGATTTCGGTATTCGGCTTTGAAAACGGATATTTTCTAGCTAACACCATGGAAGAAGGTGTGGGTTATTGGGTCAATCTGGGCGCCGATGGGACAATATCCCTAAATGGAAACGGCGGTTCTCAAATTCCCACCAATGTCGCTCCTGTAGCATCGGACCAATCCGTTACGACAGATCAAAACTCCCCTCTAGAGATCTTCTTAGACGGCTATGACCCCGATGGAGATCTCTTGACCTTTGCACTCGCCCAGGCGCCTCAAAACGGCATCGCAAATCTCGAGGGCAACACCGTTTTTTACACCCCGAGCGCGGGCTTCAGTGGCTTCGACAATCTGAGCTTCACCGCATCTGATGGCGAACTAAGTTCCGCTCCTGCAACCATTTCTATTTTTGTCAATGCTAGCGATACGCCCCCGGTTGCGGACCCCAATCCGGCCAATCCGGGTTGCGCAGAGTTCAGGCCGATATGCCAGACCCCTCCCGCGTTGCCCTGGCCGCAGGAGGAGATGTGGACTGCCGCTGGAAATATATCAGAGGGTGCCGTGCGAGTGTTAGAGGGAACCTATGCGAATTTTTCCGCCTGGAATGCGGCAAACCCCTCCTACGACCATACCTCGTGCACAGGCCCTTCCATGCGCGAATGCTGCTTAATTTTGACCGCTGCCAATGATGGGACCAATACCTGCCCGGTCCCCTACAACGACAAGGTTTTAACCATTACAGAAGGCCAGCGCCTCACCGTCCGCTTGCCACCCTCGCCATGTGATCCCAGCGATACCGTCCCTTTATCGGGCTACTCAAAGGTGACTGCCGAATCCCTGCAGGCGCATCAGATCGGCCTATGCCAGGAGGAGGATGGAACGCAGTACGGCTGCATTCACATCGATGGTAGACAGGCTGGTCCCGCAAGTTTACTGGTAACGGCTTACTACGGCACCAAACAAGGGGCCTGTTCCGCGGAACGCAGCTTTGGAACATCCGATTTCGGCGATGGGAGTTCATCGGTTTTGACCTCGGCTTTCGGCACTGGCCTGGATGAGCGGTTTAACGATGGCCAAGTGGATCTCCCCCCTTGTTGCCTGAATACCATCATGCTTAGCGTAAATGTGGTCGAACCTGAAGTGGGTGACGCGCCGCCCCCCCTCGACAAAGAAGCGATAAGCAGCGACAAGCCCCGCATGGTGAAAGGCGGGGTCATGTTGTGCAATATATCGGTCCCGGTTTGCCAATCCATACAGGAGCAACTTCGGACAGTAATTGCCAGTCACACTGCCGATTTCATCAATAAATCGGACGTCTGGCTGCAATGCCAGAGCGGTGAGTTCCAAAATGCCAATGCCGGCAGCGGCGTGGTAGTCGGCGATTGCGGCGAAACAAGTTTTGTCAACTACGAAGTCTATATGAGTACGCAAACATTTATCGGAGCTTTTCTTTCAGGTACCCCCGCTTTACAAAATCTAATTGACCGGAATGATGGTTCCCAAAACACTACGGGTTTTATTAATGGCAGTCAGCCCTACAACTATGTTTTCGTAGAAGACCTCAAACGCCAGATTGAAAGCGATGGCTTGGATGCCAGTATCCACTTAGGTCAGGCCAAGGCTTCTCTAACGGATTACCAGGTATTCAAATATGCCAGTGGAATAGATTTCGCCGACAAAATATGGCAACCGATGGACCCCGGTGATTGGGGTGGGGGCGTAACTAGCCTAAAGCCTTTTACCCCCCTAGCAGGGCGCACTACCCACCTATCGGCGCTTTCCCAAATCAGCAATTGCTCTACCAGTGAAAATCCCTACTGTATTGGCCTGGCACGCCACAACGAATTACGCGCCGAAGGTGGTTTGCGAGAATTGCAATGGGATGCGGATTTGGCGGCGAGCGCAAAGGGATATGCGGAGGATTTATGCCAGCGCAACGAATTCGCCCATTCTGCATCTGGCTGGTTCCAAAACGATGCCGAAAATCTGTACGAAGCTATTCCCGGTGCCGGCGAGGACGAAGTCGCGATTTCCGACCGCGGAATTATTTTGGCGCGAGCGGCGGAATCCTGGAGTATGGAACGCAATTACTACAATTACTCGCGCGTGGGCTCCAACTGCCAAACCAACTATCAGTATAGCGCTGGGGACGGGGCCGATTCCTATTCCCGATTATACGCCATGACGGGCCCTTCGGTGTGGGCGGGTGCAATCTCCGATTTGATTCCAGCCAGTAAAAAGCAGACGGGACATTTCACTTTGATGATGCAGGCTAGCGCTAGTAAAATTGGCTGTGGGGCCGTCAAGTGCGGGGAATTAGGACCCACTGATGCGTCGATGCTATCTCCGCAAAACCGGTGGGTGGTGGCCTGTCACTACGACAAGGGCAATACCGTTGGGGAATTCCCATTCTCGGAGCGGACCGCCGCCGCTTTCAAGCGCGATCTGGAGACCAGTTCGCCAGCGGATGACACCTCCCTATGCATTGAACCCTGCGATGGGGCGATGACGACCGCCGAGCGAACCTCGCTTGAGGCAATCGATGCCCTTATAAGCCTGACCACTGACCCCGCACCGGGCTACATTGGTGCGACTATGGGCGCTTGTTTGATCCCCGCACTACCCCAGGGGGACTTCCTGCCCGCACTGGACATATCAGATTAAAATATACAAATTAAATTTCAAGCTTTTGCCGCTCACCGGCCCGCCCGGACGGGCCCGACAAATTTGCGAAGAGAGCATATTAACTCTACCCCAAAAAAACGCCAGGAGGAATACCCATGGGCATCACTGTAATTATTTCCCACCAAGTCGAGGACTTTCAAAGATGGAAGATTGGCTTTGACGCTCACGAGAGCGCCCGAAGTGGGGCAGGCATCACGGCAAGCGCCTATCGGAAGCTGGACGACCCGAATAACGTCTACGTGATTGCAACTGCCGCATCGAAAGAAGTCTTTGACGCATTTATCTCCAGTCCGGGACTCCAGGAGGCCATGCAGAAGGCAGGGGTCATTTCCCCACCGGAATTTACGATTTTGGAACAAGGCTGACAGGGCATTGCGCCCCCTCTTTCCGATCCAGATACCATCGTCTTCGCTGGATATTTGGAAGAGAGAAGCGGCGTACTTTTCCTAACTTACCTGGGACCTCCCGCATTTGCCGGAGGTCCCGGGATGCCCAAAGTGGCTTGTCGACCATGGACCATTAGATTGGCCTTTGCCCTAGCCGGGCCATAACACGGTTTATTTGATCGACCACCGCGAGTATTTCATCTCCTGTGAAAGCTCAACGCGAACTCCCCGGCCCTTCTTCCCGGTCCAATATCCAGTATTCGAGCATGCCTTTTTGCAAATCCACCCGGAGCGTCGGACGCCCGGTGACGAGATGCCCCAACTGGTCCCCCTCCAGTTGAATTTCTCCGCTAAGGTCTGCGCGGGCATAATACACCACAGTAATGCCGCATTCATCGACGAAAGAAGTAGCTACCAGGTTTGGATCGGAGACACTCAGGCCCATGGTGTGGCGGAAACCCTGTGGGTAACCGGGAGCCTTCGCTTCGCGCAAATGCTGACGAATCCGACAGTAGCGCTGCAACTCGGCCAAACCATCCAAAGGCCGGTCGTGTTGCAGTACGACGATGGCGAATTCGCCGGCTGCCAGCATAGCATTGATTTCGCTGCGCAGTTCCGCCTGGGCCTCGCTCCGCACTTGCAGATCATTTCCAGCGTGCAATGCCTGCAAAACTCTGCCATATTTTCGCGCGGGTAGCGTAAAGGCAACAGAGGGATCCCGCCGGTATGCGAAGTGCAAATCTGTCCAACGGCCACAAATATCGCCGGAACCTTCTGTCATGATGAGACTTTGCGCTCCCAACCCCTGGTGGAATAAACGGTGCAGGTGCAGTATCCCACGCGTATTCCCCGCCAGAATTCCCAGGGCACTGGGGCCATGCAGATGCGCTGCCCCACTAGCGCTGCAGGTCCCCCATGGGAAATGCCCTTCGTCCATAAACACCATGTCCAGCCCATGTCCCCGATAGGCCGGAATGAGTTCGTCTCTCCACAAGGCGGCCCAGGCCGAATTATCGACACAGGCGCGATTTCCGACCGTCGGGTTGATCCAGGGAATCGTGCCCTGGACATCGGCCTCGGGGATATAGTTTCGGGCTGCTGGATGCTGGTAGGAAAGATGGGTATACCCCCCTATAAAGCCAACTTCCATCCGGCGCAGATCTGCAATCATTGCGCTCCATGCGGATTCGCCCCCGGCCGCTTCGCAAATTGGGAAAAAATCGGGATAGCGCCCGACCTGGGAATGAAACCACGTCAAGCCGACGCCGACCCTGGCGGCATCCACCTCTACCTGCTGGAGCAATTCTTGCAGTTGCGGTGCCACCCTATCTAAGTGATTGTAGACCTTGCGGGGATAGGAATTGCCGATCTCGTTTTCGGCCACCCAGAATCCCACGTAGACATCCAACTCGCGAGCCTTTTGAGGCAGCTTCTCCCAGGTCAGGCAATCGCCCTCGAAAGCGCTGTAGAAATGCTTGCGATATATATCCGCGGTCCGGTGCCAATCGCCGGCATGGGGGATCACCAGCCACTCATCAGTGACAAATGTATTGCCGGGTTCTAGGGGTTGGCTGAGCAGTTTTTTTTGTTCATCGTTCATCAAAGACTCGAAGTGCCAGTAACCGCGCAGGTCGAAAAGCCTCCAGGCAGTCGAGAGTCCCGCCTCCGTCTTGTCCAAATCAAAACACCACTGGATTCCCTGTCGATTGACGTAGCACACCCCAATACCACCCCGCTCGCCAGAGTAATCCGACCATCCCCAGCCATAGGTGGGCAAGCCCAGTGTCTCGCAATCCAACTCCCCAT
>CAXFTV010000211.1:0-8541 GCA_964005845.1 uncultured bacterium | reverse complement strand
CGACCTTCAATCTGAAAATATTTCTGCAACCCAATGGAACAGTATATGCTACTGCAAGATAAAATCGCCCTCGTCACCGGCGGCGGCCGTGGTATCGGCCGCGGCATCAGCAAACGCTTCGCACGCGAGGGTGCCCGCGTAGTCCTGGCCCAGCGCGACCCGGAGAGTGGTGAACAGACCCGCCGGGATATCGAAGAAGCCGGCGGCCGCGCCCTCTTCATACAAACCGATGTGGCCCAGCGCGAACAGGTGGACCACTTGATCGACCAGACCCTCGGACACTTTGGCGGCCTCGATATATTGATCAACAACGCCGGCATCACCCGCGTCACCGGCCACCTCCTGGAGTTGCCCCAGGAAACCTGGGACCGCATCATTGCAGTCAATCAGACAGCCGTTTTCATGTGCGCCCAGGCCGCCGCCCGGGTCATGGCCAGAGCCGGCGGCGGCAATATCATCAACATTTCCTCGGTTAATGCCTTTGTACCGCAGCCGGGCTGTTGCGCCTATGGAGCTGCCAAAGGCGCTCTGGAGGCAATGACCAAAAGCATGGCCGCCGACCTGGCTCCGCACCACATCCGAGTCAACTGTATTGCGCCGGGCCCCATCCAGGTCGACGGTCCCGAAGGGGCCACTCCCGAACCCATCGATATGGCGCTGCTGGGGCGCTTTGGCCTGCCCGAAGAAATTGCTGCAGCGGCGACTTTCATGGTTTCCGAAGAGGGCAGTTATATCACTGGCCAAACGCTGCTGGTAGACGGTGGCACCCTGGTCAATGCCTACAACATCTACAACGTCGACCGGCCCGATCCCAAAGAGTAGAAAGGATTAAACATTATGGAATGGAAACAAGATGCCCCTCAACTCAAAGAGGCATTTGACCGCAAGGGCTATCTGGTACTGCGCGGTTTTATGAGCGGGGCGGAAGCCCAGGAGATCAATCGCCAGATCGAACGCTATATTGCTGATGTCCTGCCTACGCTGCCCGAAAACGAGGCATTCTACGAGGTAAAAAACGATCCCCAAACCATTATGCGCCTGCAGAACATGTGTGGCAACGACGCCTTCTTCAAGCAAATGAGCACCAGTGAGCACTTTGTCGAACTGAGCGAATTTTTAATGCAAGATCAGGTGGTCGGCAAACCGCTGCAATGGTTCAATAAACCAGCCCGCGTCGGCAAGGTAACCCCGCCCCACCAGGATGGATTCTACTTCATGCTCGAACCCAACGAAGCCCTGACTTTGTGGCTGGCGCTGGATAAAATCGACGCAGAAAACGGCTGTCTGCGCTTTGTGCCGGGTTCGCGCTGGGAGGAGATGCGGCCACACCAGCGCTCCAATGTACTGGGATTTTCCCAGGGTATCACCGACTACGGCCCGGCGGATTATCAGAACGAAGTGGCCATCTCTGCCGAGCCGGGCGATCTGATCGTACACCACTGCATGACCATTCACCGGGCCGATGCCAATCCCAGCGAGCGGCCCCGCCGGGCCCTCGGATTTGTTTATTATGCCCAGCGCGCCAAAAAAGACGAGGAACGCGCAGAAGCCTACCGCAAAACGCTCTTTGCAGCGTGGGAAAGGGAAGGTAAGCTCTAAACGATGCGCCCTCGCATTAGCCACCAGGACCGAACCCACTCTCGAGTCCCCACCCTAATATATAGCAATCCGACTCAACCCTGCCCCGCCAATTCGCGCCCGCATCCTGGTCTTCAGACGAGGTATTCGTGCAGATCTTCGATCCACCGGTATCCTCCCTCCTCCTTGCTGCGGGCTCCCCCCATGACGAAAATGCGCCCCCCTACCTCGGCGGTGGCCATCCACGCCTTTTTTTCGGGTAGAGGCTCTGCCACCGACCAGGTATCGGAGTCGATATCGTAGACCTCGACCACGGTGTGAAAGGTCGCGGAACCGCCCCAGCCGCCAAAGGTATAGATCTTGCGCCCTACCGCCAGCGCCCCCGGATCGCAGCGCGGCGTCGGCACCGCAGCCAGTTCAGACCACTCCCGGGCAACTGGATCAAAAACGTGGGAACAGGACTGCACCTCGCTCTCCCCCTTGCGTCCACCGATACCGGTGAAGACGTAAATCTTGTCGTCCACCGTGGCCACCCCGGGACCCTGCACCGGCACCGGCAAGGACACCCCCGGCGCCCAGCGGCCGGTCTCGGGATCGTAGATTTCCACTCGATCCAGAGGCCCCCCATTGGGGACCGTATTCATAGAATTGCCCGCCAGTGCGTAGACCTTGCCCCTGCACGCCACAGCCAGCAGGCCGGCCCGGGGGCTGCTCAGCGATTCGGTCGCCGCCCAAATGTGCGTCTCGAGATCAAGGACCTCGACACTATCGCGGATATCGAAGGTATAATCATCGCCCGATTCCACCTTTTCGGCCTCGCTGCGCAAACGCTTGCCGCCGATAGCATAGATTTTTTCTCCCACCCGCGCAGCCCCGAACCAGCCCCGCTCGGTGGGAATTTGCGGCCCTTCCCTCCACCTATCCGCCTCGGTGTCGTAAATCTCGACCGCATTTACAGTAGTATCGCCAGCACCCGAAATAGCGTAAATCTCTTTGCCCACAACAATGGCCTGCAAATCGTGCCGCGGCGTCGGCATCGATGCTCTTTGAATCCACTCTCCCATTTTCTGCTCTCCCGAAAAGGTTTTCTTTATAGACAAAACAACATTTCAAAACACGCCGGCAAAGAGACGGGCCCGCCGCCACAATTGCCACATGTTTTTAGCTTTGCCCAGACCGCCAAGCGCTTTGGGCAAAGCCATCACGGCTTTTTCGACGGCCCGACGGCCACGCCCTAAGGCCCGCCAAGACTTCAACTTATTTGCCAGTAAGCGAGTGATTCGACTCCTTGAATTTCTCGCACCCAAAGCGTGACTAACTGCAGTGAGGACGACGTAGATCCGCGCTGAATCGCCTCGCCGTCGGCAAGAAAGATCCGCCTTTTCTACCTTGCTAAATGAAACCTACAACACTTTTTGCCTCGTCCAGATCAGCTGCAGTGGCCAGCGTCCGCAGGGTAGGAGGCGCTTCCTCCCAGTCAATATAACCCCAGAACAGGCATTCCCGCTCACCGCTGCGGCGCAAAAAGGTCACCAACCAGTACGAGGAGCCGCGATTGAATATGCGCAGGTTATGGGGGGGGGACTCACCCGTATAGCTCAGGGGTTGGAGCATTCCATCGGCCAGGGCGACATCCGCGGGCAAATGGTAATAGGGCTGACTAGGTGTTGTTTCGTCAAATTGCACATCGGCGACAAAAGCGCACTGCGAGTCGGAGAAGCGAGCGGCAATTAAAAGGTCATTTATGCGCCCATCTGCGGGCGCCTTCAGCGCCACAGATTCGTCCGTGCCCCGAGCCGCAGCGAGCCAATCCTCACCCCAGCGACACAGGGCCCGGGAGGGATCCGCATCAGGGACTACAAATAGAGCCTGGCCGCCGGCTATTTTGCTGGGGTACTTGGCATAGACGTACCAGGGCGTGCTCGTCCAGCTGTGCGGCAGCCGGGCCAGCGGCTTCCAGTAGCCAAAATCAACGCTGGAAAACACCTGCGTTTCGCCGCTCCGGGTGGTAATGGCCAGGATGGCGGCAAAGCCGTATTGATGTAAATGCAGCGTGCGTACGGGACCGACGCCAAGAGTCAGTAGCGCGACTTCTCGCCAGTGGATCAAATCTTCACTGCACAGACGGCGAATGCTAGCCGGCTCTGCAGCAGCCGCGAAGAGCAGTTGGGCACCCCCCCCAAAATGGAGCAGGGCGTAGCTTTGGACTTGTCCCAGACCGGTGAAACCCCGCCGCAAAAGATTGTTGCTCTCTGCATCGGTGGGCGTATAGCCAACATGCAGATCAAGCCCGAAGCGATGGGCTAGATAACGCGCCGAGTTGGCTTTTTCGATGGTCGACATGCGCTCGAAAGAGCGGCTGCCGGGGATAATTCTTTTGCTTGGATTCCAGCGGGCCAGCAGCGCGTGGCGAGTTTGGGGGTCGGCGACATTATCCGAACCCGTGTGCCCCATGAGATGCTGAAAAAACAAGACATCGCCGGGCTCGGCGAGAAACTCCTGGAAAGAGCCCGAGTAGTCGACATCTGCGGCGAGCTCGCGAATGGAATGGCAACTCCGGGCCATGCCGCACCGGTAGCGCAGGGGCGATCCGGGAAAACAAATAAAGGCACCGCCGCGCGACCGTACCTTGGTAAGAAAGATAAAGGTGCCCAGGGCCCAACCGTTGGGCATCAAGGTGGGATAGGCATCATCCACGTGGGCGATGGGCGTATCCCAATCCTTGCCAGACTGGTAGGGACGCTTCATATCGCGACCACTGCGATGTCTCTCAAAGGGGTACTGTGGCCCAAAAAGCTCGGCGATGACCTGATGTACCCGATCGCTAGTGCAGGCGGCGATCGGATCGAAATCGGCATCGACAGTATCCGACTCCAAGGCAACTGCCGCCTTTTGCAAAATCTCCGGAGCTAGGGCCTGGCGCACCACAACATATCCCTGGGTCAGAAAATGTTCGTGATCCCGGGGCCTGAGGATGGCGTTATTGCGATCCATCTCGAGCACCCCTCATAGAGGTTAGTATTTCTGCGTTGAACTCCAATGCAAATCCAGGCCTAAAAAAACCGCTGCACTGCTGCCGCAACTGCATCAAGGACGAAATAGATCTACCCGCCCCGGATTTTTAAGACTAATTTTCGCAGCGGATTCTCAGGCGTTTCCGCCGGCATCGCCAGCCCGCGCAAAGACCAATGCGGGCGCCCCTTTTCCCGCTGGGAAAAAAACGGACCTGGCGCGCACCAGCGGCGATAACTGTCAGTGCGCTCCAGGTCCCCCGGGGGCAAAATTTAGCTCCAGAAAAGGTTATTCTTCAGCGGCACCGGCCTGCTGGGTCGCCAAAAATTGATCCAGCTCCTTCTTCATCTCCGCGGCGGCCCGCTGGTGAAAATTGTCCAGCGTCCTGAGGCTCTTGATCCGTTCGTCCTGTTCCTGGTCGAAGTCGTAGCTGATCTCCATCCGCTTGGTGTAAAAGATCACTCCGCTTTCGAGGTGTTCCATGGACATCATCACGCCCAGGTGGAGCATCGGCAGCTCTTTTTGGCCCACCGTAGAGGTAGTAGTGGCGGCAGCCTGTCCTTCCTCAGCTTGTTCACCTTCCGCGGCTTGCTCTCCATCGCTCGGCGCAGTGCTGACTTGGGGTGCGCCCCCTCCCCCCATGGAGACGGTGCTGAACCAATCGACCTCGAACGAGAGCTGGCAATCGGGAGTCAGTTTGGGGTTTGGTTTGTCGAGAGCCCACTTGATAAAACCGGAGGTTTCCAACTCCTGGGCAAAGACCCTGGCAATACCCTTGTGCACATCCCTGACTTTATTCATGGTCAAACGGTCCGATGAGGTGATTAACAAAGGTTCAAAGGCACTTTTGTCAATCGCGTAGTTGCTGCTTCCCTTTAGCACCAGCCCGATTTTCTCCGGCAGTTCCACCGTCGGTATTTGGACTTCGGCCTCCTCCGGATTCAACAGCATCAGCAGGTAGTCCTTGCCATGATAACTCTGCATCTTTGCTTTCCCCGCGGCTTTGGCCACCAGCGACTCCAGGGCGTAATTCCCCTTCTTACCCAGTACCTTGGTCATGGACTTTATCAGTTCCTTGAAAAACTTGTCGATCTGTTTTTCTTCAATATCTTCACCGCGCTCGGCCACCAGACTATTCCATACTTCTGTTTTGCCCTTGCGGTGGCTCTCCAACTCGCCCAGCAATTCCTTGAGTCGAGTGCGAACTTCGGCTGCATCCAGGCCGCTTTCATCGGCGATCTGTTGAACTACCGCCTGGGCATAGGCCGAACCAAAATCCTTGACCTGCTCACCGAGCACGGCCAGCGTCACATCCTGAATTGATCTAAGTTCTTCTTCCGCCTGGCTCAGGGCTGGCAAAAGCAGCGGGATCAGCAAGTAAAGACATTTTTTTTTCATGAGATTTTTCTCCTCTATGCAACTGGTTTTATTTTTCCAGGATGAACTCACAACCCAGGCCAATGGTTTTGTCTTCCTGGAGCAAAAGAGCCAGTTCCGGAAACTTAATTACTCGCCAACCATCATTCATGGCTTCGAGTACCGAATTGTAGGGCCACTCGTCCTCGTCGTCCGGCCCTTCGCCAATCTGGCCGGCCTCGACGATTGACATGCCAATCACCTCCGAACTGGTCGAAGTCGTCGTGGTTTGCAGGTAGAGCAAGCGCTGCGTTTTTGTCTCCCCCCCACTACCATTTTCGAGCTTGTCCAGCACCCGTTGAAAATCGACTTCTTCCAGGGTGCCGGCGCGAAATTTGTGTAACCAGCTGCGCACCTGTGCTTCGTATTCTTCCATCTGCAAACCCGTTTGTGAGACCTCTTAGCTTTCCACCCGTTCCGCCTCTGTGTATATTACCACAGGCGGAGGGCATCATCAAGCTTAAAGTTGTGCCTGCCAAGCCATTCTAGAGGGACGGATGTCGCTGCCTCACCGCCCGCATGCGTTCCAGAACTGCAGCCGCATGCAGCAGGATACCCTCGCCAAAATGCGGCGCGACCAGTTGCACGCCAATCGGCAAACCATCATTGCTATAGCTAAAGGGCACCGTCACCGCCGGCGACCCGGTCAAATCAAAGGGCACCGTCGCACGCAACGAGTTGCGGCCCTGCACCCTCACCCCATTGATAACCAGTTCGGGAGCTTCGTGCCGATGCGCCGGCACCGGACTGGTGGGGCACAGCAGCAGATCGTGGTCGGCAAAGTAACGCGTCAGATCGCGGCGCAAATTCTCGGTATTTTCAATCGACTCGACAAAATCGAGCATGCTCGGCGACGGCAAGCTCAAACGCCGCTGGAGGTACCAGGTCAATTCGTCTTCGCGCCCCTTGTAAAAGCGCTCCAGGTAGGCGCTCCCTTCGCCAGAAAAAAAAGACATCGAAATTTCCTGCGCCGGCCATTCTTCCCACGCTTTTAAATCGACTTCTTCCACCACACATCCGATTTCCTCAAAGGCCACAGCAGCCTCTGCCACCGCCTGTTGCACCGCCAGATCCACCGGCGCAAAAGGGCCCTCGCCACAGAACCCCACCCGCAGGGCCGGCAACTCCCGGTCCAGTTGTTCCAGATCCGGTATGGGCACTGGCACGGCGTACGGATCGGACCCGTCGGGACCTGCCAGCACCTGCAGCGCCAGGGCCACATCGCGCACCGAGCGCGCCATCGGCCCCACGTGCATAAAGCGCAGCATGACCTCGGGCCAGTGCCCGCTAGTGGGGATGCGGCCGTGCGTCGCCTTGAGCCCGACGATGCCGCAGTAATGTGCCGGCTGGCGGATCGAACCGCCCACATCACTGCCCATTCCCAGCGGCGTTAGTCCTGCGGCTAGTGCCGCTGCTTCCCCTCCGGTAGAGCCGCCACAGGTGCGCTCTTCATTCCACGGATTGACCGTGCGACCGTATACTCTATTGCCCGTTTCCCACCAGAATGCAAATTCCGGCATATTGGTGTGACCGACCAAAATGCCTCCTGCTTCTTTGAGCCGGCGCACCACCACCGCATCCCGGTCCGGCACATAGTCCTCGAAGAGCAGCGACCCTCGGGTAGTTCTGAGGCCCTCGGTATCGAAGCAATCTTTGACGGTAAAAGGCACCCCGTGCAAAGGCCCCCAACTTTCACCACGGCTGAGAGCTTCTTCAGCTCTTCGCGCCCGCTCCAGAGCGCGGTCTTCGAGGCAGACTACTGCATTGAGCCCCTCGTTAATCCGGTCGATGCGCTCTAAATGCGCCTCCAGAACTTCCACCGGGGACAATTTTTTCTCCCGTATCAACGCGGCGATTTCGACCGCATCCGCATAATAGATTTCCGCACCCATATCTACCTCGCTACGCTCTCTTTATCGCTGCGCCCAATGCTTTGGATAACATTGAATATAGGCCATTGGGGCCGCCGGTGAATTTTGCCGGCCGGCAACCGGAGCACCCTTTGAAGGGCAGGCAATTTTGCCGGGGTGGGAGCACGGCAGAGACCGATCGCCGCCGCAGATGTATTTTGGCATTTGTGCCAAAGTCAAACAGGCTTCTTCCGCTGCAAGCCCAGCGAGACCAGCGTTCCGCTCGCCAGATTGACCAGCAGGGCCGTCGGTCCAATCCACATAAAGCTGATGGGATCCAGCCCCGTATGCGGATCCATGCCGAAAATAGGGCCCGAAAAGGCGATCAATACGGCCGTCGCGGTGCCGCATACGGCCCCCACTACCACCCCTGCAGGACGAGCACAAGGCACGAATAGCGCAAAGAAAAACAACGCGAAAATAGGCGTCACCAGCAAATTGGTGGTCTTGGCCGTAACCGCTGTGATATTGCCCGGCACGTATTCCATAAAGGTGCTGCCCACTACCACTATAGAGCCGATGCCAAAAGCCAGCAACTGGGCCATGCGCACTTGGCCGCGCCCGCTTTGGGGTCGGCGCCCGAAGCGGGCGAGAAAATCGCTCGTGACCACTGCACTGATCGAGT
>CAXFTV010000210.1:0-7446 GCA_964005845.1 uncultured bacterium | reverse complement strand
GCACCCGCCGCCGCTCCACCCGCAACTATCGCGCCAGAAATACCCCCACCGGTTCTAGTTCCCGCCTTTGGCTGGCGCGTACTCCTCGACCAATTCCTCAACCACTCTGATGCGGAAAAGCTCAAGCGCAAAGCCATGCGCAACCTAAAGCGGCAGGATATTGATGTCATCTTCAAGGCACCCTGGTACAAAGTCGAACTTGGCAACTTTCGCACCGAGGCCAAGGCCCAGGAGTGGGTCGAAAAAATCAAAGCTAAAAAGTACAATAATGCCTTGAAAGTAAGAGCCCAGATTTTCGTCCCGCAAGAATAACAGTGATAAGAAGAAAACTTCATATACTGTTTTTAATCTCACTACCCATGGCAGGCTGTGCATCCTGGCAAGCGACCGGCGTCTCCAGCGTCGAAACCGCGATTCCGCAGGACTCCGTGCAGGTCGAACTGGATCTGCCAGCGAGCGACCAGGACGGCCTTCGGGCGGCCCGCTGGTACTTGTTGCGTGCTAACGAAGCACTGGCCTTCGGCCGCTACGAGCAGGCCCGACAGGATTTAGACGAGGCATTTAAGGTCATGGCCGGCCTGGAGGACGATGCCATGCCCGAGTCAACTCGCGCCCTCCGGGAAACTCTGAGCGCCGCCATTGAAAGTACCTACTTTAAACTCTTGCCACACTTGGAGCATTTTTCCGCCGATAGTCCCCTGATCCTCCTGCTCGAAGGTTTGTCCAAGGAACAGCTCGAGGACCTGCCACAGGATGCTACGCCACTCGTGCGCATCCACCAACTGCGGCAA
This sequence comes from uncultured bacterium, assembly GCA_964005845.1. Lineage (GTDB taxonomy): Bacteria > Latescibacterota > UBA2968 > UBA8231 > UBA8231 > CAXFTV01. Next base: position 6,655 of record CAXFTV010000210.1, on the reverse strand, counting down.
CACTGCGATATCCCGATCGATGCCAATGCCAAGGTCGCGGCCAGCATCCACTTCTTTCAAACCCGGGGGCGAGAAACCTATACCACCTGGTTAAAACGCGCCGGCCGTTACCGCTCCATGATCCTCGAAATACTCAAAGAGGAAGGCGTACCTCAGGATCTCTTTTACATTGCCATGATCGAGAGCGGTTTCAAGCCGCGCGCCTATTCTCGCGCCCATGCCGTGGGCCTATGGCAGTTCATAGAGAGCACTGGCAAGCTGGAAGGCCTCAGTAAAAATCACTGGATAGACGAGCGACGAGACCCGATAAAATCCACCCGCGCCGCCGCTCGCCACCTTAAAAAACTCCACCAGAAGCTGCGGGACTGGCGCCTGGCAGCCGCCGCATATAACGCCGGTAGCGGCAGGGTGAGACGCGCTATCGAAAAAGCGGGATCACGCAATTTCTGGAACCTACAACTGCCGCGAGAAACCACCAACTACGTGCCCTTGTTTATGGCAGCCACCATTATCAGCAAGGCCCCAGAACTTTTCGGCTTTGATAAAATTGAACCCGAACCTCCCCTGAGCTACGCGGAGGTCAAACTAACAAATCCAGTTCGCCTCAAAGCAGCGGCCCGGTGCTCCCGAACCAGCTACGAGGAACTGCGGGACCTGAATCCCGAATTGCGCCGCATCATTACCCCACCGCGAGCCTCGGGCGCATACCCTCTGCGCATCCCCCCTGGCCAGAGTCAGGCCTTTTTGGCGTGTTATAATAAACTCCCCGAAAGCGAAAAGCTGGCCTGGCACTACTACTATGTCCAGCGCAACGACAGCGTCTGGTCCATCGCCCGAGAATTCGGCGTCAGTTCCGCGCTCATCATCGAGGCCAACAGTCTCAAGAACCCCGACCGCATCCGCCAGGGCCAGCGTCTCTACATCCCTTCGCTGGCGGATTTTGATGGACGCTCGATCAGCGCCAAGGACCACGTGGTCAAATCGGGAGACACCCTGAGCGACATCGCCCTACAACACGGTATTAGCCTAGCCCAGCTGCGCTCCTGGAACAGGCTTGATAGCGATATTATCCATCCGGGAAAAACCCTGAAAGTCCAGGCCGCCAGGCCCCGCCCCAAGGCCGCCAAACACCCCGCCCACAGTGGCAAAGATCGCCCACTACATACCGTGCAAACAGGAGAGACTCTTTGGGGTATCGGGAACCGCTTTGCCGTCAATGTAGAAAAACTGAAAAGATGGAATCAGCTATCCGGCTCGCTGATCCGACCGGGACAGCAATTGATCGTCGGCCCTCCGAATCTCGACGAGGACTCTCTCTACATTGTGGCCGACGGTGACACTCTCTACAGCATCGCCCGCAAATTCGGTCTGCAGGTGGAAGAATTGGCCCGCCAGAACAAAATCGGCATTTCCTCTACTTTGTTGTCCGGTATGACCTTGAAAATCAAACCCCTGAACTAGCAATTACCTGGTGAATGTAGCACGCCATATACTTCTGCTCCTCCTGGCCTTTATCCTGCAGACCACCTGGATTCACGCCTTTGAAATCATCGGTCTGAGGCCGGATCTGGTCGTTCTGGTGCTGATCTACATCGCCCTCAGATCCGGTTCCTTCGAAGCCACTCTTCTGGGCTTCGCCATAGGTTTGATCCAGGACATCGACATGCCGCACAACCTCGGCCTCAACGCCCTGGTCAATGCCATCGTCGGCTTCGCCGTGGGCTGGGTCCGACTGCACATCACAGCCGAAAATTTTCTGGTCCAGATCGCCCTTATTTTTGGCGCCGTTCTGCTGCACGATTTAATTTATTATATTGGCGATAGCAGTATCGTCTGGTCCGAGATACCATTCTTCTGGCTGCGCTACGGCCCCGGCAGAGCCCTGTACACTAGCCTGATCGGCATGCTTCTATCTGCTCTTCTGCTACTGCGTCGGTATTTGCTGCCCGCGTAACTTTTTAAACCGCGCCTTATGGAATCCGCCAATTACAACGACCAAGCCCAAAAAATGAGGGGGCTTCTGGGAGTCACTCTCGCCCTTTTCGCCATCCTCATAATGCGTCTATTCTATTTGCAGGTGGCGACTTCGGAGGACTACGAACGCGAATCGGAGGACAATCGCATCGACCAGAAACGCCTCAAAGCTCCCCGCGGCCTCATCCGCGCCCGGGGCGGCGAGGTCCTGGCCCAAAACGGAGCCTTCTACACCATTTCTCTGGTCCGCTCAAACGAGCAAAACTATCTCGGGGCAGTCGCCGCCCTGCAGGAGGCTATTGGGGGATCCGCAATCTCCCGCAAGTACGACGCCCGCCACCGCACCATTCGCCTCAAGCGCGATGTCGATTTCCGCACTGTCTCCATCATCGAAGAACGACTGCGGGACGAATGGCCGCTGGACATCGAAATAGAAGCCAAGCGCGCCTATCCGGAAAACACTCTGGCAGCTCACCTGCTAGGCTACATGGGCCTGATCCAGGAAAAGGATTTGCAAAGACTGCACGCATCCGAGGCCAAAAGCTACCTACTCGGCGATTTTATCGGCCGCACCGGACTTGAACAGATCTACGAGAGTACTCTGCGAGGCGCAGACGGGGTACGCTATATTGAGGTGGATGCCAGAAACCGCATCAGACGCGATTTTCCCGACCGCGAACAGGCGCCAAAACCTGGTGGGGATTTGTGGCTGACCATCGACTTCGAAGTGCAAAAGGCCGCCGAGCGTTCCCTGCCCGATACGCTGCCCGGCAGTATCGTCGCGCTCGACCCGCGCAATGGTGCGATTCTTGCCCTGGCCAGCAAACCCACCTTCAACCCCAATGTATTTGTCTCCTTCCAGGAGCAGGAGGAGCGCACCCGGCTTCTGCAAAGCGAAAAAAATGATTTACTCAACCGGGCTACCCAGGGCACCTATCCCCCTGGGTCCACCCTGAAATTGGTGGCCGCGGCAGCGGCGCTGGAAACCGGGATTACGGATACTCTGAGTACCTTTGCCGCCTGTGCAGGTTCGCTGCAGGTGGGAGACCACGTATTCCACTGCTTGAAAAGAGATGGACATGGTGAACTCAACCTGCTACAGGCGGTAGAAACCTCCTGCAACATCTATTTTCTCCACCTGGCCCAACTGCTGGGTATAGAGTCCTGGTGGAAATACGGCGAAAAGCTCGGCTTCGGCCAGCCCACCGGCGTCAATTTATCACCCAAAGAAATGCGCGGTCAGTTGCCGTCGCGGCAGTACTACCAGGAACGCACTGGATGGGTCCAAGGTCACCTGATGAATCTGGTCATCGGCCAGGGAGATATGCTCGCCACTCCCATCCAGATGGCGCGCTACGTTGCTATCCTGGGCAATGGCGGCAGACTCATCACCCCTCATGTGTACGGACCTCCCCCGGCCCCCAGGACTATTGAGGGAATCTCCTCCACAACCTTCGAGATTGTCAAAAGATGTATGCGCCGCGTCATCTATGGCAAATACGGCACCGGAAGAAGAGTCCAGATCGAAGGGATTGAAATTGCCGGCAAGAGCGGTACCGCACAGATCTCCAGCAGAAATGACGACGCCTGGTTCATCGCCTTTGCGCCCTATGACGAACCGGCCATTGCCGTGGCTGTGCTGGTGGAGGGAGGAGGAGGGGGGGGCTCGGTAGCAGGCCCTATTGCCCGCCAGGTGATGGAAGCATTTTTTAAAATGTCGACGGCTAATAAAGCTCCCACAATAAACCAGAAACAAAGCTCAAACACCTCGCAAAACCCGCAACCCCGGGCCGGAAATCCCTCCCATGAAACTGGTACGTGAAACCGATACCCTGCTGCTAGCCGCTACCTTATTGACGGTTGCACTGGGCATCACTACTATCTACAGCGCGACCTTTCACAGCGAATCTTTGATGTGGATGAAGCAAATGCGTTTTGCCCTGGTCGCCGTCGTCATAGCCCTGGCCATCGTTTATCTGCCGAATAAAATTCTCTACGGCCTGTCCTACCCGCTTTATCTTCTTGGATTGATGAGCCTGGTGGCTGTCCAGGTCTGGGGAACGGGCGAAGGTGCTGCTCGCTGGTTGGCCCTGGGCGCTCTGCGCCTGCAACCTTCCGAATTCGCCAAAATCGCCACCATCATCACCCTGGCGCGCTTCATAAGCGACCGCAGCACCGACGAGATCAACAACGCCCGCAGCTTCCTAGGGGCCTTGCTCATCACGCTGATCCCCATGGGACTGGTGGCGCGCCAGCCCGATTTGGGAACCGCCATCGCCTTTGGGGCAGTCCTCTTCCCCATGCTATACTGGGCCGGTATGCGACCACTTTTCATTTTCTGCATTATCTCACCGCTTCTCAGCGTAATATTTTCTTTCGAGGAACTGTGGCAGACAATCACTCCTTTTGTCTTTGCCTCTTTTGTAATCTTCAGTTCCGCCGCCATCCACTTCCTGCTGACCAGACTCTGGGTCACTATAACCATGTTCAGCGTCAACCTATCGGCGGGTCTGATTACCCGCTATCTATGGGACCAGTTGCACTCCTACCAGAAAACCCGCATTCTCACTTTCCTCAACCGCGAAAACGATCCACTCGGTGGTGGCTGGAATATCATCCAATCCAAAATAGCCATCGGTTCGGGAGGACTCAGCGGCAGGGGATTTCTGGAGGGAACCCAGACCAGATATGAGTTCCTGCCGGCGGCGCACACCGACTTTGTCTTCTCCGTTATCGGCGAAGAGCTTGGCTTCATAGGTGCGCTCATGGTTCTGGCACTTTTCATCTTCTTGATCTGGCGAGGTCTCTACATTGGCTTTATCGCCAAAAACCGCTTCTACAGTCTGGTTGCAATTGGCCTGTCCGCCATGCTTACCTTTCACGTTTTCGTAAATGTCGGCATGACCATCGGGGTCATGCCCGTTACCGGCCTGCCCCTGCCCTTTATGAGCTACGGGGGTTCATCGCTGCTGGCTAATTTCACCGCTATTGGACTGCTGCTCCACATCTATACCTACCGCCACGAGTACTGACCATGAAGACCCCTTCCCACCTTTTCGGCTGCCTCGCGCTACTGGGATTATTTGTAATCGAAGATCCCTTCTCTTGCAGTGGCCCCGCGCCGGACCATCGCAGCCTGGCCATAACCTACCTGGAACAGGGCCGGCACGAACAGGCCCTAATCGCAGCCAATCGCGCCATCCGCCAGAACCGCCAAGACGGCACTCTACATCTCATTGTAGCCCTGGCCCATCTAGGTAAAAACGAAAACAAAGATGCATTTGCAGCCCTTGAGCAAGCGGTCCTGACCGAACCCGAAAACCCGCAAATTCACACCACCCTGCGGCAAATCTTCCTCCAAGAAGAGCGTTTCGATCGAGCCCGCGACATCTTTTCGTCTCTCCTGCGGCAAAAACCGGACAGCGGTCTGGCCCAGGCCGGGCTCGGCTGGGCTCACATGCATCTGGGCAATGAAGAAGAGGCACTGGAGCTGCTGGAGCAGGCCGTGGACAACCCAAATTCCAATATTTTTGCCCACGTCCAGCTGAGCGCCATCTACACCCGGCACGAGCGCGTAGAAGAGGCTATCGAGGTATTGCAAAAGGCCCTGAAAAAAAACCGGGACGACCAGCAGCTGTTGCTAACACTGGGCGAATACCTGCTGGATCAGGACAGGATAAATGAGGCCGACCGCAATTTTGAGAAAGCGCTGCGAAACAGTACAACGCGGGCCGCCACGGCCAGCCGTATCGCCCAGAATTACTATTCCCACAACCTGCGCCGCAAGGCCATCGAATATTACGAACGGGCAATCGGCTACGAACCGCTTGCCCCCCTGTTGCTGAATAACCTGGCCTGGACCTATGCCGAAGAAGGCATCGAGTTGGATCGCGCCCTGGAACTTTCACTGCAAACGCTGAAGGCCGATGCCGACAACGTGGTCTACCTGGATACCTACGCCGAATTATTGTATAAGAAGGGCCAGTACGACCGTGCGATAATCCTCATGCGCCAGGCCCTCGACTTGGAGCATGAGGACGGCCCGCACTACCAACATCTGCAGGAACAAATGCGAAAATTCCGCCTGGCCCTGAAAGAAGATAACTCGCCTCGGCCACCTACACCCTGAACCTTTTGTAGTCTATGTGCAGGTCTTCCAATCTCATGTAGAGGTTCTTGCGCGACATGCCGATGGCCCGGGCAACTTGGCTGATGACGCCGTTGTAGCGGCGCAACGCATTGCATAAATAGCGGCGTTCGAACAAGGCCCGGGCCGCCTGGAACGAAGAGGTGCTCAACTCTGCCAGTTCCTCCTCCTCTTGCCACTGGAGAATTTCCTGTGGCACATCCTCCACTCGCAGGATATCGCGACGCGTAAAAATTGCCATTCGCTCCACAATGTTCTCCAGTTCGCGTATGTTGCCCGGCCAGGGATAGGATTGCAGCCGCTTTACGGCCTCTGGAGCGATTTTTACTGGCGCACAATTGTTGCGCCGAGCGTAAAGTTTGAGAAAGTGATCGATCAACAGGGGAATATCCTCTGAGCGCTCGCGCAGCGCCGGCAAACGGACTGGCACCACGTTGAGGCGATAGAACAGATCTTCGCGAAAGCCCCCTTTTCCCACCTCTTTTTTGAGGTCTGCATTGGTCGCGGCGACTATGCGCACATCAACGCTCAAAG
>CAXFTV010000209.1:0-3763 GCA_964005845.1 uncultured bacterium | reverse complement strand
GCCGTTACTAATTGGGCGTCCGCAAGCGTGGAAAAGCGCTCCGGATTCGGATGGTGTGCCGCCACCAGAGTCAGTGCCCCGGGCTCGTGGCTTCGAAATTGCCGCAGCAGTTTTTTCGCGCGCCGTCGCCAGCCCTCGAAAGTAGGTTTGGTTGGCAAGTCTGCAGACACCGAGTACCCCTTTTACTAGTTACTCCCCTTCTTACGCACCGAATAAGCAGATTTTTTTCACCCCCGAAAGACAGGTCGCAAAGCACCCGCGCCGGAGCACATCCTTAAAATTCCTAGGGGGTACCCGCCCCCTCAACTCGCATCGTCCTCCCGCACCGCCTCGCGATCGGCCTGCAGCCAGCCTGCCCAGCGCTCCTCATCGCCCACCTGGAAGCCGCTGTTGGCCCTGGCCTGCAGGTGGGCGTCCCGCCCCAGTAGCCGCAAAGACCGGTGGTCGTTGCGGCTACTGGCCCAGTCGATCAGCTGCCGACAGTTGGGCCCCTCGAAAGTGTCGGTGTGTTTGAGCCAGCTGATTTTGTAATAGACGCTGAAGAAATAGCGCTTGGCGCCGGAGGTATTGGGCGTACCCGAGTGCAGCAGGCAGCTGTGGGTCAGCACCAGATCACCGGCCTTGAGATAGAGGAGTTCCTCGTCGGGATGAGGCTGTGAAGGCTCATCTCCACTCAGTGCCACTGGATCGATGTGCGAACCCCGAATCACCCGCAGCGGGCCGCTGGCATCGGTGAGATCCTGCAGATAACAGATGGCGTTGAAGGACAGGGGTCGCTCGTATTGCCCCGTGGGCATATGGCCCCAGCGGTCGCGGTGCCAGGCGCATTTCTTCGCTTCGGGTCCCTCCTTTTCCTGCGGCGGAAAAGCAGCCAGAGTGAGATTGTCCAGTTGTACGAAAGGCCCGACTACCCGCTCCATAAAATCGAGTACCATCGGATTGCAGACCGCTGGCCACATTAGGTGTGGGGCGCGTTCCAGCATGTTGCCGAACCACCAGTTGCGGGATTGCGAGGAAGGACCAACCGAAACCTCTTCAAGGCGATCCTGCTCCTCGCGCCAGGCCTGCATTTGAGTCTCGTCGTATGCTCCTTCAAAGAGGGTGAAACCATCTCTTTTATATTGCTCGAGTCTGTCTTCCATAGCTAACAAAAGGCGTCTTTCTCCACAGTGGGCATGATTTCCAGATCCTTCAACTCCAGTTCGAGCGGCGGCGCCCCTTGCTGGGCGCGAATATGCCGCCCTTGCGCAACTTCCCTGTGGGCTTTGCAGATGGGCTCCCGGCAGGGGGGAAACAAGCCGAAATTACTGAAATTATTAAAGGCCATTTAACAACTCCGGTCAAATTCTGCGGCCCCCTGTTCAGATCTGGGCTCGCAGCTCTTGAATGCGGTCGACGATGGCGGCGCCGACACCGCGCACCATTTCGAGGTCCTCATTTGTATAGGCCGAGGGGCGCGTCGATGCCAGGACGAGTGCAGCCCCCGTCTTACCCCCGGCTTCGAGTGCAACCACGAGCATCGAGCGGATGCCGGTATCCAAGGTCGATTGCAGACGCGGAAAGCGCTCGAGGAGCCCTTGCGGGGACGCGTTGCCGATGACGATGCCGCCCCCCGCTTTCATCCCCGCCTCGACCACGGTGTCGGCCAGCGTTCTCCGGTGCCCTAGGGCGCGCCCCGGAACGTTGCGACCCCACACATAGGCGTCGATGAAGATATAGTCTTCTAGCTCGATCAGGCCGATGTTCATGCGTTCCAGGGGGACGAGGCCCCCCAGTTCTTCCGCGACCCGCTTGCCGAGTTCCTCGAAGGAAGTGGCAGCGCTAGCCCCTGCCCCGATCCGCGCGACGATTCCAGCAGTTCCCATTGCTCCCTCCTAGACGGTTGCAAATCTCGCCATGGTCGAACCCGCCTGAGGTTGCACCACCTCTCGTAGGCCCCTCATTAAATGTTACCCAGCTTGGCTTGGGCTGCCCTTGGGGCACCCCTGGATTGCCGCAGGGCAAGATTCCGCTTCGCCGAGGAGGCGCTAGTCTCATTGAGGTCCAGAAAACTGCAATTATAGGTATAATTGCGACTAGGGCCAACCAGGCATAGCGGCCGCTACCCGCCCAGCTATTGAATACCCACCCGCAGTAAGACGGTTTTGCATCCAACACCTAGAAGCCGTCTTAAATTCTGCCGCCCGAGCACGAGCGCAATCGCCTGGGCGCCTCGGGCGCTGCCGCGGTCGCAAGCCCGGTGCCAGAACCGCTAAGCCAGCAGCCTCGAGAACGCAAAGACACCCATACCATTTGACTGGCCGGGCTAAAAAACCTTTTATAATCCGATACTTTGGGACCCCGGCCCATCGAGCGATTCGAGTTTTCCTGCAGGACATCCCCATACTCAGGTGCGGAGGGTCCTGGAGCAGCATATATACTCTGTGCTGACAATTCTAACCGCCACGCAGGATGCCTCAGGGTGCATTTGGCGGGATTATGGTCGGTTGCGCTTCTCTTGCCCGGGCGAGCCCCTCGTTCCTCACTGCCGCTGAAACCCGCATGCCACGAAAGGGGATCGAATGCAACTCAGCGCCGGCAACATCGAACATGGAATCGTAACCGCGCGCCCCGACCAGATGTACGGCTGGCCTGGGATATGCTGCACCAAGGATGGCACAATCGTGGTCAGCGCCTCCGAGCGCATACACCACGTGGGCCCACTGGGCCGCGTCGTCGTCATGCGCTCGGCCGACGAGGGCGCAACCTGGTCCTTGCCACAGGAAGTCTTCAACAGCGAGATCGATGACCGCGATGCCAGTCTGCGAACCCATCCCGACGGCACCCTCATTCTCACCTCCTTCAGCTCCACGGATTGGGTGCCATACATCAAGGAGGGGGTGTACCCAGGCGGCTGTCCGGTGCCCGAGCGCTGGTTATCCCAGTGGCAGGCACGCATCGAAAGAATGGGTTTGAGTGAAGAGCTGCCATCCGTCCCGTGGCTGATTCGCTCGGAGGACGGCGGACATATCTGGGGCCCGCCGGTGGATACCCCTACGGGTCAGCATGCCGGTCCGGGCATTCTCAACGACGGGCGCTTGATTTACGTGGGGACGGGCCCCATGCGTGAGGCCGACATATCCACCGAGGCCAAATATGAAATAAAAGTCTCGGTTTGGGAGTCGCGGGACAAAGGGGATACCTGGACTAAGATAAGCGAAATACCGCGCTCCAAAGAGATGCCCCGGGAAATGCTCATCATCGAAAACCACCTCGTGGAGGCCAGTCCGGGCCATCTGGTGGTCATGTTCCGCAGCGAGGCCTGCGCATGGGACGATATGTTTCACTATCAGTCGCATTCCCACGACTCGGGGCGCACCTGGACGGCGCCGGAGAAAGTCCCCGTTTGGGGGGGGCCGCCGCATCTTGCGGTACTGAGTTCGGGCGCCCTGTTGTGCACCTATGGTTCGCGCCGCGACCCCCTATCGATCCGGGCGATGCTCTCCTACGACGAAGGCAAGACCTGGGATCACGAGAACTTCATCACCCTTTACGAGCTTCCAGTAGCGCACGATTTCGGCTATCCCGTTAGCGTGGAGGTTGCCCCCGGGAAGCTGGTGACGGTCTACTACGTCAACAAAAAGTACGCGCTGCGGAACGACAAGTTCACATATCTGACCCATGCCGAAGATGCGGGAGGCATCCTGTCTAGCCGCTGGACCTTGAAGTAGGCAGTTTCACATAGGGGCCAACAAATGGGCACCTGGATCCAACGCACCCCCAT
>CAXFTV010000208.1:0-17614 GCA_964005845.1 uncultured bacterium | reverse complement strand
TGGGCGTGGCCACGGGACTGGCGGCGACGGCAGCCGGCGGCGAGATTCTCTTCATCGAGGCGACCCGCATGAAGGGCGAACAGAAATTGCTTCTTACCGGACAACTGGGGGAGGTCATGCAGGAGTCGGCCCAGGCGGCGCTGAGCTATCTGCGCGCCCGGGCGGGTGAATTGGGGATCGATCCCGACGAGTTTGCCGCCGCCGATATCCACCTGCATGTACCGGCGGGCGCCATGCCCAAGGAAGGCCCTTCAGCGGGCATCGCTCTAGCCGTGGCCCTGGCGTCGTTGTTCAGTGCGCGGCCGGTGCGCAGCGAAGTGGCCATGACCGGCGAGATCACCTTGCGCGGCAGGGTTCTGCCGGTCGGGGGCATACGGGACAAGATTATGGCTGCCCAGCGCGCTGGCATCACTACAGTCATCCTGCCGGCGCGCAATGAAAAAGACCTCGAAGAAGTACCGGAGCAAATCAGCAAGCAAATGAATTTTGAACTGGTCAGCCACTTTGACCAGGTCCTGGATAAGGTGTTGCAGACCGGGGTTGCCAAGAAATCTGGTGTGGCGAGGCGGCAAACCGCGCGTGCGCATCGGGTGGGTGCCGCCGCAAAAAAAGTCGCGGGCGGTGGAAAAGCGGCGGTAAAGAAAAGCAAATACAGTAGAAAAAAGCAGTGAGAAGTCGTCTCGAAAACCCTCAGCAGGAGGGCATAAAAGGAGGACTGAAGGATTAGTATATCAGAAAAACCTGGAACAGAGCTGGACGAGACCAGTGGCACGCCACTGAAAGCGCTCTGGGAAGAGGGTTTTGCCGCAGTGCGGCGGGATCACGAAAAGGGTGTCGATGGGCTGGAGGTGGCGCAGCGCATGGCTGCGGCCATGGATGCCGTGGTCCTCGAAGCCTGCGAAGGGCTAAGGAGAGAGATGGCGGTCGGTGCTTTTGCCCTGGTGGCTCTGGGAGGCTACGGACGCCGGGAGATGGGACCGAAATCGGATGTGGATTTGCTCTTTCTCTTCCGCAAGGAGAAAGATAAGGTGCCGGAGTTTATTAGGGGAGTTTTGCACCCCTTGTGGGATCTGGGTTTCGATATCGGTCATAGCAGCCGCACGCTGCGCGAAGCTGGAAAAATGGCCCGGGAGGATATAGAATCCTGTACGGCGATGATGGATGGGCGCTTGCTGGCCGGTGACTCGGCGCTGTTCGACGAATTTCAAGAGCACCTTTACAAGCGGGTGAGCAAAAGCGTGGCTGCCAAGTTGTACAGGGGGCGGCAGCGGCGCCGGCGAGGTCGAGCCTCGGTACAGTTGCTCGAACCTGATTTAAAGGAAAGTCCGGGCGGCCTGCGCGAATTGCACGCCCTGGACTGGGCTCTCAAGGGGCAGAGTAGACAGCGCGAGGTCGCTTCTTTGCGCCGTCATTATCTCGATGACGAGGATATTGCCATCCTGGAACGGGGTTGCAAATTTCTCTGGCGAGTGCGGCACGAAATTCACTTTACCGGTAGCAGACGCCAGGACGTCCTGCGGCATGAGATGCAGCCACAAATTGCCCATAGACTGGGATATGAAGACCGTGGGATAGAGTTGGGAGTGGAGCGCTTTATGCAGGATTATTATTTGCACGCGCGCGCCATCTACCATCTCGTCGATCTGGCCTTCGAACGCCTGATGCATAAGCCTCGACACCCTCTGCGCAGCATCTGGGTCGCAATGGGAGTGGTGGCATCTAATGGAGAGATCGTCCTGCAGCAAGGAGAGCGTTATTTTGCCGCCGAGCCCCTTCGACTGTTGAGCATTTTCCACCTGGCGCAGAGAAAGAATTTGCGCCTGAGCGAACAGACGCAGCGGCTGATTCGGGCGGCACTGCATCTGATCGATGACGAACTGCGCTGTGCCACCGAGGCACGCGACATATTTATGCGCATCCTCAAACGCAAGAACAGGGCTGCAAGTACGCTGCGTTCGATGCACGATCTGGGAGTTCTGGGTAGCTATCTGCCCGAATTCGGTGCGCTGACCTGTCTGGTGCAGTACGATATTTACCACATCTACACCGTGGACGAACATACTTTGGTCGCACTGGAAAATTTGGAAGGGCTGGTCGCAGCAGATAGACAGAGTCCCCTCAAAAGGGTCTATGAGCAATTCGCGCGCAGGGAGCTGCTCAATCTGGGGGTGCTGCTACACGATATAGGCAAATCAAAACGCCAGGATCACATAAACTACGGCACCGGGATGGCCCGGATTTTACTGGAGCGTCTGGGGTTGCCCGAGGCGGATCGGCACTTTGTCCTCTTTTTGGTCGAGCACCACCAGGATCTGGTAATCCTCTCCCAGCGCCGCGATCTGGACGATTATAAAATGATCGCCGAGTTTGCCAGTCTATTCTCCAGTATGGAGCAGCTAGAGGCGCTGTATTTGCTGTCCTATGCGGATCTGTCGGCCGTGGCGCGCGAAGCCTGGACAGAGTGGGAGGGGGCCCTGCTGTGGGAACTCTATCACAAGACCAGCCAGCAACTCGAATCGGGCATGAAAACGCTTGAGGACAAGCAAGGGGCCCGCAATCTGCTGGACGAACACCTGCAGCATATCGCGCCCACCTGGCCAGCTCTCAAGGTAGTGGCTTTTCAGGAGCACGTCGAACAATTGCCACCGCGCTATCTGGTGGCCTATGGGCGCGACCAGATAGCCGCTCATTTGGAGCTTATCAGGCGGCGGGGAGACGGTATCGTGGAAGTGGATTTTGCCGTCCATCAGGATCACACCGAGGTAGTCGTCTGTAGCCGCGACCAGAGACAACTGCTGGCTAAAATCTGCGGGGTTCTTGCGGTCCAAGATATCAACATCCTGCGGGCCGATGTCCACACCCGAGACGATCGCGTAGCGCTGGATATTTTTCAGGTGGTCGATGTGGATGGCAGCGCCCTGTTGCCGGAGTGGAAAAAGGAGCGGGTCACCCAGCGGCTGGAGCAGATCATAAGCGGGCATATGGCAATGGACGATTTGTTCGCCGGCTATAGCACCCAATGGGACCGGCGAAAAAAAAATTGTCAGGCTCGTGCCCCGGAAGTGAATTTCGAAAATCAGGTATCGGATCGCTATACAGTAATCGACACCGAAGTTCAGGACGACGTCGGTCTGCTCTACAAAATCACCCACGCGCTAGGCGAATTGGAACTGGATATTCACATGGCCATCATCAACACGGTGGCCAACCGTGCCATGGATGCCTTTTACGTGGTCGATTCCCAGGGCGAAAAAATCCTCAATTACGAAATTTTGGAGCAGATTCGCGACCATCTGCAGAAAGTTCTGGCAGAATGACTATCCCTCGCCACAGCCAGAGGGATATCCCTTCGGGCCGCTCTTTAGGGGAGCCTTCTCATCGGGCGTAGTGAAAAGAGCACCGCGTTTTGGCGCCAGTAGACGAGATCTTCGTCGCCCAGAAGCGAAAGCTAAATTTTGGCGATGAATGGCGTGCGGATTAGGGCCTTTGGTCCTGGTGACCGGGTTGTGAGTTTGTCCGTCTGTGTCGTATGTTTTCTCTTCGGCTGGAGCAGTGCTGTCCAGAGCCGGACTAGAGCTTGCCCGCACCCTGCAGCACTTTGCGTATGCGGGTTATGAGGAGATCGGCTTTGAATGGTTTGACGATATAGCCAGCGACCTTCAGGGCCACGGCTTTTTTTACATCCTCGCCCGAGGTTTTTGCCGTTAGCAGGATAATGGGAAGTCTGGCCGAGGCTGGTTGGGATCGCAAGTGCCGGCAAACCTCGAAGCCATCCATTTGTGGCATGACCAGATCTAGTAGCAACAAATCAGGTTTAAAGCGATCTACTTCCTTGAGGGCGTCGTGGCCATTCTGTGCGGTCTTGATTTCGAAGCCGGCCTGCTGCAAGTGCTTCGAAATAAGCAGGAGTGTATCCCCGGTATCGTCGATGGCGAGGACGCGCAATTTACGCCCCGGAGATTGGGGGGAAAAGACATTGTTCACCATCTGGCTCAAGGTTTGGAAATCGATGGGCTTGGTTACAAAACCGACGATTTCCTTGCTGGTAAGCAGCTTCTGGCCTTCCTCGGGCACGTAGCCGGTCATGATGATAACGGGGATGTCCAGGTCGCGTCTGCGCAGCATGCTGAGTAGACGCCAGCCGTTCATCTTCGGCATCTTCAGATCGGTGATAACCAGGTCGATGGAGGTAGCGAGTGCTATTTTCAGCGCCTCCTCTCCATTGGCCGCTTCCTCGATGTTATAGCCTTCCCCTGCCAATCTTTTGGCTATGAGACGACGGATCTTCTCCTCGTCTTCTGCTACCAGGATGGTCTTGGCAGAAGGATTTTTTGCGGTTTTTTTTTCTTTGCTGGAGGCTGGGATAAACAGGGAATCTATGGAATCTATGGAATCTTTATCGGAATTCATGCCGGCGCCACTATATCGGAGTATTTTTTTGAAAGAGTAATGTCCGGCTTAGTTGAATGGGATAAAAGCCGAAACTAAGCAAGAATATAATATATGAGGATGCCAGGGCAATAACAGTTTTTTACACGTGAATGCATTGTCGTCATTAATTTATTAGGGGGGGGCGACGGAGTTCCTCCACGACAAAATAAACGCCCAAAGAGAGTTTAATATGACCACGCCAGTCTCGCACCCCACGCCGGATGAAGTCTATTTTTTCGCTACCAACGGCTATCTGGTAGTGGAAAATTTTCTGCAATCCGACCACGTAGTCCAGTTGACCGAATGCCTGAAAAAAGCCATCGCCTGCCGGCGGCGGCTGCACGCAAACAACGCACCCCACCCGGGCAACATCAATATAGAAGGACCCAACACCCGCATTCTCCACATTCTGGAGGATGATCCCCTGTTCAGGGATCTGGTGGATTACCCGCCGGTTCTGTCTTATGTGCGCGGCCTACTGAACGAAAATCCCCATTTTCATGCCTCGGACGCGTTCTGGGAGACCGAATCCGAAGAAAGCAAACCTGGCTGGCACATCGATGGTTACGACGGTGGTTACCGTTCCCTGCGGCCGCATATTCCGCTTCTGCAATTGAAGATTGGCTATTTCCTCTCGGACATGTCCGTCCCCAACCAGAGCAACCTCACCATTGTTCCGGGGTCTCACAAAACCGATTTCGATCCGGATCCGGAACAGCTCCAGGGCTTCGACACATTTCCCGGCGCAATCCAGTTGTGTGTGCCGCCGGGGGCCTGTGTCATGTTTCACAATGCCCTGTGGCACACCCGGGGCCCCTTTACCCGGCGGGGTGGTCAACGCATCATGCTTTATTATGCTTACGAACATCCCTGGATGGTGGCCAATCCGGAGCACTGGAGTTATTCGGAGGCATTCTACAATGGCCTTTCTCCCGAGCAGCGTCGGCTATTCCACGGTTTTGTCTTCGATCCTCCGGAAGATCGCTGGTTTTAAAAAAAGGGCATGGGAAATGCCTGAAGGGATGTCGAGGAGCAGCGGTTTTAAGCGCTATTCTGGCGTTCCTTTTGCGCCGTCGTGATAATGCGGGCGATCTGGTCGGCAAAACGCACCTGGCTGTCGTCCTGAGGTTCATAGCCGATGACCTTGCGGGCGTTGGCCAGACTCCAGAAATTGTGGGTGTTGCCGCTGACGCCGTAGAAGACCTGGAAGGGCACCCCGTTTTCATCGGTGATATCTTCCGTCTCGATACTTCTGATCACCAGCTGTACCTGGTCCCGCACGCTCAGGTAGGCTCCCAGGGCGCGGTGAAGTTTTTTAAGGTCGTTGGAACCGCAACTTTCGATATCGGTCTCGCGCGGACCGCCGATGCGCAGTTGCACGTTCTCCAGGCGCCCATCGCCGCCCCCGCCCGCGGCAAATGTAAATCCCAATAACTCATAGGAGGCCTTGGCCCAGCCGTAGAAATTATCGGACAAAGGGATCATGGAAGGCGTCACCATTCCCATTTTGTCCTGCCAGATCAAATGCTCGTAATAGTCGGCGGCGTGGTTGGAACTGATCACCACCGCCCGCCGGATTTTCTCTTCCAGGCAGGTCATATAGACGTTGTGCGCCATGTGGATATTGCTGGTCTGGGCCCAGTAGGCTCCAGCGGGATCCTCCCTCACAAAGCCGCAGTGGACTAGGGCGTCAGCGCCCCGGAAGTGTTCGCGGTATAACTCCCGATTTCGGTCGAGCAGATCGACTTCAACAACACCTGCTACCTCCTCGCCAACCCGATTGGTCTTCTTGACATCCAGCATGACCAGCTCGTAGCGTTCGCGCAGAGCCGACAACATGCGACCGGCAACGTATCCGGCAGCGCCGGTGAGCACCACTTTCCTCCTGGGCATTGAGATTTGCCCCCTTTCAATTATTTGGGATCTTTGGCCAGGCCGATGAGAATCCGAACTGCCTCAATGATCACTAAGGGTTTCCTCGATGAGCTGGATTAATTGCTCTGGGGCTACTGGCTTTTCGATTAATCCATCAAAATTGTACTGTTGCAGCTCCTGGATTTCTGCATAGCCCGACGTGGCGAGTACCGGCAGGAGCGGAAATAGGTCGCGCAGATGATCCAGCAGCGTAGGGCCATCCATCTCGGGCTGGCCCATATCCAGAATAACCAGATCGGGCTCCTGTTCAAAGGTCAGCGTCAGCGCGTCCTTGCCATTGCTCGCCTCCAATACCTGATAGGCGTACAGGTAGCTCTTCAGCAGGGTGCGGCTATCCGCTTCGCCATCTACTAAGAGAATCCGCGCAGCGTTCTCCCTTAAGCGGGCATCTATGAGGGCTTCAGCGGTGCTGCGCTCAAGCCCTTTTTCCTCGAGTAGCTCCAGGGCCATAGCGAACTTTCTACTTTGCTCTTCAAAACGATTGTCGTAGCGTTTTATTTCGATCGTGTAATCGCGAATGCGGATATTGTCCTTGACTAACTTGTCGGAGAGACTGCCGATGATATTCTGGTATATTTGGGTTTTGATATGGCTTGAGCTCTTAATTAAGGAGTCGAAGTCCTCTTTCTGAATGACCAGGACATTACTATTCTTGACCGCTTCTACCGTAGCGGAACGGGGCTGACCGGTGATGAACCCCATTTCTCCCACCGTTGTCACCGGCACGATCATAGCCACTCGCATTCCCTCTACTGTCAATATGGCCAGTTCGCCCCCAATCAAGATGTACATTTCGTTACTGGGAAGTCCGCCGACGCAAATTCTTTCTTCTTGCTCGAAGGTTCTGGAGGCGCATATTCCGAGTATCCTGCGGATATCGGGCAGTGAAAGATCTTTGAACAGAGGGATTTTTTTGAGGACGTCGACCAGGTCTTTACGTGCCGTTACTGCCATTATTCGCTTTCTCCTTTTCCGTTTTTCCCGTTCTGAAAATAACCTTATTCAGCCTTAAAATTCAAGTCAAATGTGATGCATCGAAGCGGTAATTTTTGGGTTAAAAGAAATTCGGTTTGAGGTTTTGGCGCATTTTATTGTATTTTTATATTGAAATTATTTTTTCATACTGCCGCTTTCACTCGCCGCAGGGAAAGGTACAAGCAAATGAATCCAAGAAATTGCTTTCTTGCAAAAATCATTCTCCTGGCTTCCCTGGGTCTGTTTGGGGCCATGGGCAGCGTTCATGCCTGTGGCGGGTTTTTCTGTTCTACGGACCCCATGAACCAGGTGGGCGAGCGGATCCTCTTCGCGGTCGACAAAGGTGTGGTCACCACGCATGTGCAAATCCAGTACAACGGCAGCGCTTCCGACTTTGCCTGGATTCTACCGGTACCCGCTCCTCCAGACCTGCAGGTCAGCCACAACGAAATTTTTCGCCAACTCGATTTTGCCACCCAACCCTTTTTTCGGCTAAACTGGGATAGGGGCGAAGAATGCAATTTTTCCTTCTGGGCGACAGCGGAAGAGGACGCCGTCGATTTCGCTCGCTCTGTCGAAGGAGTCGAAGTCGTCTCCGCCGAGCGCGTCGGTCCCTACGATACTGTGGTCATCAGCGGCGAAAATGCCGCTTCCGTCACCCACTGGCTCACCGATAATGGTTACGATCTCGGAGACCTTGGCGAAGAATTACTGGCGCCTTATGTCGAGGAAGAATACTACTTTCTGGCGCTCAAGCTAGCACCGGATCGCGGCGTTGGAGACCTGCAGCCCATCGCCCTGACCTATGCCAGCGAAGTAGCCTGTATTCCCATTCGCCTAACGGCTGTAGCTACCCAGCCCAATTTGGGGGTACTCACCTGGGTTCTGGGATCGACGCGTGCCATCCCGAGCAATTATCTGCACGTGCAGATCAACGAAGCCCGTATCGACTGGTTAAACGGTGGTTTCAACTACCCGCAAGTGGTCACCGAGGCGGCTGACGAAGCCGGAGGCCAGGCTTTTGCGACCGATTACGCTGGTCCCAGCAGTATCATGAAAGACCGCATCTTTCCGGAAGGACGTTTCGAACTGGATCGAGTCCGCGGTATATCCGATCCGGCCAAGTATATCGAAGCCCTGTTGGCCCAGGGTTTCCCACGCGATGCCCAGATGCAGGCTCTGCTTCGACGCCACATGCCCATGTCCCAGATCGTCCTCGAGCAGGGCGTTCTGCAGGTGGTTTTCGGAGGGGACGGAAAGGCCTACCAGAAGGCCGTGGAGGAGGGCTGGTTCATGGAGACGGCCGAGCGTTCATTCTACAACAATATCTGGGCCTACGAGGAATGGCTCGAAGGAGTTGATTACGATCTGGTGGCCCTGACCGATGAGATCGAGGAAGTCGTAGTCGAACCATTGCGAGCCACCCAGGATCTGTTCGGGGACTACCCCTATTTGACCCGTCTCTACACCACCCTCTCGGCCGAGGAAATGACCGTGGATCCGATTTTCTCCTTCAACCCGGATCTGCCCGAGGTATCCAATGTGCGCACTGCCCGGGCGCGTTGGGAATGTCCCGACGGCAAACCAGATGATATCGATCCCAAAGAGGTGGTTGCGGTGATTACTTTGGCCGATGGCCGCGAAATTCGCTCCAGGCCCTTTGCCGATGTCAACCCGGACAATATCCGCACCTTGCAACCGGCCGCTGCCCTTATAGAATCCATCCCCGATTCTGGTCCGGGCGTGGAAATCAAGCGTTTGACCTCGATAGGGGAGGGTATCCAACCCGCGCCCCGGCCGCTGGCATTCGATTTGATGCCCAACTATCCCAACCCCTTTAATGCGGGCACCCTCCTACCCTTCAGAGTGCTGGATTCTGTGCCCCAGGACCAGGTTTTTTCATTGCGGATCTACAACCTGAGGGGCCAGCTTGTGCACACCCTATTTGAAGGATTTGTACAGCCTGGCTACAATACCCTAAGCTGGGACGGACTCGACAAATACGGCAATCCCATTGCCAGCGGCACCTACTTTTACCGCCTGGAGAGCGGCGATGCCACCCTCGCCAGAAAACTCCTGCTGGTGCGCTGAGTGCGGCATGGGATTGGACCGCATCGCCAAATGGCTGATCTTGCTCATCGGCATAGTCCTTATAGATGCCGGAAGAGGGACTGCCCAAGTCCTGGCCGATACGACTTTGGAAGCTCAGATCCGCCGGGTCTTGAGGAAACAGGACAGCGCGCTGAAAAGGGAGGACTTCAACCGTCTGACCTGTCTCCATACCAGGCCCGCCAAGATTGCCGCCCTGGAAGGAATCCAGCAGGCCAGGGATTTGAGTTCCCTGCAAATATACAACCAGGCCATCCGCAACCTGGACCCGCTGGCACAGCTGAGTCGCCTGGTCGAATTGGATCTGCAGGACAACCAGGTTGAAGACCTGGAACCGCTCTGCGATCTATATCGACTTCAGGTGCTCAACCTGAGTGAAAACGAGATTCGCGATCTGGGTCCGCTGAGCGAGCTCACCAACCTCGTCGAGCTGGGGCTCGCAGGCAACCAGATTCGCGACTTAGAGCCGCTGAGCAAGCTTACTGGACTGGCCCATCTGCAACTTGCCGCCAACCAGATTCGCGATCTGGGGCCACTGGGGCAACTCGAGAATCTGCGCACCCTAAAACTTTCTGACAACCAGATTCGCGACTTGGGGCCGCTGGCCGGCTTGCGGCAGCTTAAATCCCTGCAATTGCTTGGCAACCAGATCATCGACCTGGGCCCCCTGGGCCAACTTCGGGATATGCGGCGGCTGAACCTCACCGATAACCAGATCCGCGACCTGGGAGCGCTCTCTGATCTAGACCGCCTGAAGCAATTGCGCCTTGCTGCCAATCTGGTTGAGGATTTGCGTCCCCTGGAGGGACTCGAGAGGCTCAGTGAACTCCGGCTGCCCGATAATCGCATTCGCGATCTGCGCCCCCTGGCCGAACTCTACCAGCTGGAGGTTCTGGATCTGGGTTACAACCGGATTCAGGACCTGGGGGCGCTGCGCAGTCTCCAGCAGCTGGAAGTACTGCATTTACCGGCCAATCAGATTGGGGACCTGGAACCACTGCTGCAGCTACCGCAGCTCGCGGTAGTCGAAATTTGGAATAATCCACTCGGGCGCACTGCGATTACCGAGCAGATCCCCGCGCTGGAGGCTCAGGGGATACGGGTCTACTGGTAGGCCGCAGGTGGAGGAGTGTGTGCAGGTTGGCGATGGGGTAGCTCTAACTTCCTGAGATCCCGGCAAGGACGCCCAAGTGCTCCAGGTAAGTTCGCCCGGAGGGGGCTACTTTTGCATTGCAGTAAATCCAGGGGTTCGTTCTGGTTGGAGAGAGCTGTCTTTGCGGCCCGAAAACCGGGGGGTTGCCCTTAGAGCTGTTTTTTCAGGGCCGTTTTTCGCACCAGCGGAATTCGCTACTCGTCGTTTCCTTCGCCGCCTAGAATTCTCCTTAAAATAGTGTCAACGGCTAGCAAACTGTACTCCTGTTATTTATGCTTGCGAGTTTCCCCGGCTACAGATACGTGGTGGGCAAATTAAAGAGAAAGAGGACCTTAGAAAATGTGCTGGATCCACCTTTTGGATAGTGGATCTGGCGCGGGCACCCTTGCACTATTCGATCGCGCCGTCCATGATCCCATGGAAGGATCATATGAACAGGTGCATCTGTGGGGGGAGTTGGGTGGGGATGTTTTGGCGTTTTTTCAGAGCTGATTATCGCTGTTTTTTTTAGGTGGTGCGGCCTTTTTTTTTAGCTGTTGAAGCTCTGGCTGTACCACATTTTCATAACACCGGGGGCAGATGCTATGGGTAAAATCGGCGCCAATCTGCCCGTTAATAAAGTTTTCCACTGAGGTCCAGGAGCCCTCTGTGCGGATATTCTTGCAGTACGAACAAATGGGCAACAGAGTGCGCAACTGCTCGACCTCATAGCGCAGGCCAAAGATGCGCTGGGCCACCTGGAGCCGGGCTTGCAAGAGAGTCGGCTCCAGCGGTTTGCTCATAAAGTCATCTGCTCCTGCATCTAGTCCCTGAAGGTAATGCTGCTTGCCTTTCAAATTCGTCAGCAGGATGATGTAGATATAGTGGGACTGCGGGAGGCTGCGGACCTGGCGGCATAGTTCCAGACCGTCTAAACCTGGCATGATCCAGTCCGTGATGAGGGCCTGAATTCCGTCATGTCGCCGAAAGATGTCCCAAGCATCCTGGCCATTTGCAGCCGGAATGACATAGTGACCCTGTTTTCTCAGAGTGGCAAGTAGCAATTCCCGGCTTAGAGCGGAGTCGTCAGCAATAAGTATTTTCATGGCATGGGAAATATCAATGTATATACAAGTAGAAAAAGCCAGGGCGGTTGAGGAAAAATTTTATCTGGTCCATTTGCGATCCAATAACGAAGGGCTTTGATTTCTAATAAATATAAAGTACATTTTCATCTATTGCCAATATAATGTCAATATAAAATATAGATAAATTCATTGCCTTTACTGCCATTAAGCATCGCTATAGCGGTTTCGGGAATCTCGGCTCCAGTATACAGTCAAGGTAATTAGTATCTGTTTATTAATATCTATGTGTTTTAATAAGTTTATTAAAGATATGCCAATCGACTGCTTCAGGGGGCGATAGAGCGGTTAGTCGTTGGTTTGGTTTTTATATAGACAATTTATTGACAAAAAGGAAGGAAATTGGGGCAGTGATTTTTTGAAAAAAGTGATCAATGCTACAAATCTCAGTGCAAAATCAAGATCAAATGCTTAGAGGAAATCCTCTTTTTTGCCCCAAGTGGGCCATTGGGCAGATTTTTCCTCTGGGAGCGGGCGGATGGATTTCAGGTAGACAAAAAAAACCTGGCTGTCCTTATGGGCAACCAGGCAGAAGCGGATATATTGGGCAGAGGCGCCTCCCCGCGAGTTCGCCCCTTGCTTAATATATCGGCAGGAGGCAAATTTTTTACAGTAGCTTTTTGCCGGCATGTCAATTTTTTCATGACTACCATTTCGACGAGGAGGGCACTGACGCGGTTCGGGTGCAGCCCCCAGGGAGTGGACCTTCATTTTTTAGTTTTCGCCAGCTGCGGTAGGCGCATCGACGTCGAGTTGAGTGACTTTTTTCGAGTGCGAATTCCAAAGATCGTGGCACCAGACAGCTATTTTCATCGCGATCCGGGCTCCTTTTTTAGGTTGAACCGGGGGCGATAAACTAGTTCCACAAGCACAACAAGAGGCAGAGAATGATGGCACAGCTCGATGCGGTAAAAATCAATTATGCCAGGGAGTTCACCAAGCTCAGCCTGTGGTACGTTGACAAGCGCTTGAAAGAGGGGGACGAAGACCTTGGAAAAGTGGTCAACACGCGGGTAAATATCTACCGCAATACTTCGCTCTACGATTTCAAGCACCACCCGAGTCAGGACGATGTGGGGCCGCAGTGGAAGGCAATTCTGGAGCAGCTGCAGGAGGTGTTTGAGCGCTGTGCCGACGACAGTTCGACGGCGCGACTGGAGGGGGAAGGTCTGGAGATTTTGTGGCCCTATCTGGAGGGGCACGTGGCGCGCGGTGGCACCCCGGTGCCATCTCTGCAGGAGCGTGCCTACGAGTGCTGGAGCCACGACTATCGCGGCGGAAGGTGTAATATCCACATCGACAACCTCTACCGGCCCGAGTCGCCCTTGAGCGAACGGCGGATCCACTTTGCCGCTTCTCTGATTCGCTTGCTGTGTGATTCGCGCGTGCAACAGCCCGATATCGGAGTGGTGCGCTGCGGCAGCTGGCTGAATTCGCAGAGGGCGTTTCTGGAACTTTTTCCGCCGGCCTGGGAGCGCAGTGCAACCAGGTCGGGGGAGGCGCATTACACCTTGGGGCACTGGGGCCAGTTCATGGACCGGCGCGGCGATTTCCACGCCCGCAACGGGGAGCTTTTCCGCCAGAGCGGCGCCTTTCCCTTTACCTGTGTCAGTTGCGAAAGTCCGCTGGAGGATGTGCTTTTGCACCTGGAGGAAAACTTTCCGGCAGCGGTGGAATACAACGATCGAAGGCAAGCTTGAGAGCGCTGCTAAAAGTCCTAAATTACCAGCAGGGCATTTTTTTCGATTTCATCCCAATCCGGTTCTACCACCGGCTCGTCGCCGCAGGCGATGCGCAGATAGCCATCTTCGAGGTGCGAGGTGCCCTGGAAAGTGGGTTTGGCATCTGCAGCTAGCGGCCCGACGCCGACACATTCATAGTACGGGTCGTTTTGGATGGCCAGAATTACGTGGTGGTGGCCGCCGTGGACCTCGACCCCGAAGCTTTCGCACAACTGCGCCTGTTTGATCTGACCCGTGATGCCCACTCCGCGCTGGCGCGCTATATCGGTGGCCTGCAGGGCCAGAAACCCCGAGGTGTTGAAGGGTTGGCCGCCGATGGCGCCGATCCACTCCAGGGCCAGGACCGGCAGATCCAGGGTTTCGCAAAGTTTTTTTAGGCCCATGAAGTCGTAGTCCTGCAGGGGTTCCTCTATCCACGCGTAGTTGAGCTTTTCCAGCGCCCGCCCTACCTTCACGGCTTCGCTGTAGGTATAGTGCTCGACGGCGTCGTGCATCAGCAAAAAGTCGTCGCCCAGAGCGGCGCGCAACTCGGTGGCCAACTCGATATTGCCCCGGACGCCGCGGTAGGAGTGGTCCTTGACGCCTTTGTAGCCCTGCTCTTTGGCTTTTAGCGCATCGGCTACCAGTTCGTCGATAGTGGCCCCGCCAATATTGCGGTAGGCCGGAACTTTGTCGCGGCAGCCGCCCAGGAGTTTGTAGATCGGCTGTTTGGTGTAGCGGCTGGCCAGGTCCCAGAGCATATTGTCGATCTGGTCGACGATGCCGCGGCCAGTATAGAAAAAGCGCTGGGTGTACCACAGGCGCTGCCAGATGTATTCGCGCTCGAAGGCATCGACGCCGATCAGCATGGGGGCGATATCGGCCTTGAACTTTTTAGCTTCCCACTCCAGGTCGTCCTGGTGGAAGCCGCTGCCGAAAGAGGTGTAGGCATCCAGGGCGCCGTCGGTAATCAGGCGCAGGGTGGAGTTGTAGGTAGGGCGAGGGGTATCGTCTTTGTACTCGATGATATCTTCGGGGCGCTGGCCGCGAAAGCCCAGGGAGTGGGTGAACATACCCGATAGGCCGGGCGGCACTTTTTCCATGGTGTCGCGGCTGTTGATCACGTGCCGGGTAGCGGGTGCCCCGGCGCTGATATAGATTCTGGCTTCCTTGATCTGCATGGAGTGGTGCTCCCTGTTAACGTGTGCTACTAAACTGGGTTTCTCGTATTTGACCGTCTGTTTTTCAGA
Source organism: uncultured bacterium (assembly GCA_964005845.1). Taxonomy (GTDB): domain Bacteria; phylum Latescibacterota; class UBA2968; order UBA8231; family UBA8231; genus CAXFTV01. Next base: position 2,916 of record CAXFTV010000208.1, on the reverse strand, counting down.
CCATGATTTCGGTTTGTTTTTCCACCTCGTCCCAATCCAGTTCCACTCCCAGACCGGGACCGGTGGGTACCGGCAGGTGGCCTTCCCGCAGGTCCAGGGGGTTTGTGATCAGGGGTTCACCACCCTGGGAGCCGATCCGCCAGCCTTCGAAAAAGGTGCAGTTGCGGATGGCGCCGATGACGTGGGCATGGACAAAACCGTTCATGGTTCCGACAGAGGTGATTTCGCAATTGACGCCGAAGGCTTCGGCCAGGCGGGCGATCTTGATCATATCGGTGATACCGCCGCGCCAGGGCACGCTGGCGCGCACGATATCCACCGCCTGTTGGGCGATGAGTTGCGAGGTCGAATAGATCGAACCGGGGAGGTACTCGGCTGCGGCAATAGGCAGGTCCAGAGCGTCGGAGAGTTTTTTTAAGCCCATCAGATCGTAGTCGCGCAGGGGTTCCTCGAACCAGAAGTAGTCCTCCTCCTGCAGCACTCTGCCCACCCGGATGGCGTCGGTATAGGTGTAGTTCTGCACGCAGTCATGCATCAGATAAAAATCCGGCCCCACGGCCTGGCGCACCGCCCGGGCTACCTCGATCATGGTGTCGACGCCGCGGTAGCAGTGATCTTTATAACCGAAAAAGCCTTCCTCTTTGGCCTGCAGCGCGTCCCTCACATAGTCGTCGACTGTGGCCAGGTCGCCGCCGCTTTTATAACAGGGAATGCGATCTCTGAAGCCGCCGATAAGGCGGAAGACCGGCAGGTTGGTGATTTTGCCCAGCAAATCCCAGAGGGCGACGTCCACGTAGCCACGCACCGTATGGGGCAGGTAGTTGAAGCGGTCGCGGCGGACCAGTTCCTGCCAAATGCGCTCTCGATTCATCGGGTCCTGGCCGATGAGGGCGTCGCGGCAGCTGGACTGGATGTGCTGGGCGACTTGCAGGTCCAGGCCCAGGCACCACCCTTCTACGGTCGCATCGGTGAGGATGCGAAGCAGGCCAATGGGCTGGTGGATCTTGATATCGGTGATCTGCATGGATTTTGCGCTCCTTTGGGGGGGGTGGCAACGCGGGCGGACCAAATTTATGCTAGCCCTAAGTGGTCGATACCTGTAGCATATAAGCAGTTTTGAGGGAAGGGGGATGGGGCTAATGAAGCTTTGGGAGGAGCGGCGCTTTTCGGCCCCACCGCTTCCCCCAAACGGCAACCGGCCCGAGCCCCGTCCCCTGAGGTCCACATGCCATTTTTTTTCGTGTACTACTGCTGCTGTAAAGGATAGAACCTGGCTGCGGGAGCGTCAACTTTTTAATTTTCTCGTCGGCGCAAAGTTTTTGTAGCGTTCGGTAATATATCATTGATCGATAGATGAGGAGAGGATTGCAATGTCCAGAGAGCTTCGTGGCGTAATCACCATTTTGGCCATGCCCTTCGACGAGCAGGGGCGGATCGACGTCGACAGTCTGTGCAAACTAGTGAATTTCAATATCGATGCCGGGGTCCACGGACTGGGGATTGCCCTGGGTAGTGAGATATTTAAATTGAGCGAGGGCGAGAGGGATCTGGCATTGCGCGAAGTAGTCGCCCAGGCGGCAGGGCAGGTGCCGATAGTGGTCAATACGGGGGCTGCCGGAACCGATCTGGCCCTGCACTACAGTCGGCGTGCCCAGGAGTTGGGGGCTGATGCTTTGATGATTTTCCCACCGTCATTTATGCCGGCTTCGGCGGCCGAAGTGCGGGCTTATTACAAAGCTATTTCAGCCGGCGTGGAGATTCCGATCGTGATTCAGGATTTCCCCGATGGACCAGTGCCGCCGCCTTTGGTGCGGCAAATCGTCGCGGAGAGCGAGCGGGTACAGTACGTCAAGGTGGAAGTGCATCCCACGACCGAGCGTTTGAGCCAGGGATTGGAAGCGACTGGTGGCCGGGTGGGCATGTTTGGCGGTGCCGGCGGCAACTACCTGATCGAGGAGTTGCGGCGCGGTGCCATCGGCACCATGCCGGCGAGTTCTCAGCCAGGGGCCTTTGTGCGTTTGTGGGACCATTTTCAGGCCGGCTCGGAGGACAGAGCAGAGAAGATCTTCTACGGCGAAATCCTGCCGCTATTGCGTCTGGCACTCCTGGGGTCCGGTGTATTCTTTCAGCTCACCAAGGAATTGCTGCACCGCCGGGGGGTCATTCGCACGGCCCATGTGCGCGCTCCATTCACGCCTATGGACGAGGCCACCGCAGGGGAGGCCGACCGGCTCATGGCGCAGTTGCTCGAGCTGGAGGCAGAATCTGGACTCAGCTGAGATCCAGGGGCGGTATGTGTTAGTGGGTAAGGCCACCGGGCGGCCACCGAATTCCTCTCGTGCATTACCCGGAATGTCCTCGAGAGGTTGCTGCAGTAGACGGGGTTAAACAACTTTTAACAGGAGAATACCATGAGCTGGCAGGTCGTCGATCACCTCACCATCTATCGCGAAGAGGGTATGTACGGAGCCCATCCCAATGTCCTGCGCACGCAAACGGGCGAATTGCTGGCCTTGTTTCACCGCTCGCCCTTTGTCGGGGGCAGCCACCACGCCCATCCCCTCTTCGACGTGCGCGCCTGCCGCTCCGCCGATGAAGGCCAGACCTGGGGGGGGCCGGAACTTATTACCACCGATCCCCGGGGCGGCGTCATCGATTTCGGCACCCATACGCTGGCGGACGGAAGTCTTTTCCTACATGCCTCCACGGTCGAACTGATGCCCGTAGAAGGATCCCGTCAAGAGGCCAACGAGTGGATTTCACGGCCCGGTATCGGCTTTTGGGTGCGCTCCTTCGACCATGGGCGAACCTGGACCCATCCAGTGCGTTTCCCCTCCCTGCCCGATGCGGTGAACGGCGCTCCGGCCGAACACACCGGCATCTGCCGCAGCGGTCTGCTGGAGATGCCGGAGGGGC
>CAXFTV010000207.1:0-5221 GCA_964005845.1 uncultured bacterium | reverse complement strand
TTTGCATCTTTTCTTGATTTGGGGTTTGATCAGCGGGGCGGCTATAGGTTTGCTGGCTTATTGGACTCTTGAAAAGTTGAAAGTTCATGGCTGGTTGGCCGCGTCCCAGCCAAATGAGATGGAACCATCGAATTGATGCTCTTGTCCTGAAGGGAAAAATGTCCTTTATTAGTGGGACTTGTATAAACCCGGTAATTAATAACGACGGAATTTCATTCTAAAGGGTGTTTTTATGTACAGAGCCAGAATGATTTTATGTCTGGGAATTATCCTCGGTTTTTCGCTGTTTGCCGGAGTAGATGCCCAAGTTGACTATGCCGTTCTCAAGCAGACTGCTCCGGTGGAGCGGGTGCAGGAAAACCTGGGCTATCTGGCCGGCCTCGGCTCCCGCGTTGCAGGATATCCCGGCGCTAAAGACGCGGCTCTTTTCATCAAAGAAGAATTTCTCGAAATCGGTCTGAGTCAGGTCACCACCCAGGAGTACGATGTATCCATTCCTATAGATAATAAGGACGGTACGCTGGAGATCGTCGGCAGCGGCGAAAAGATGCCACTTTACGGCATCTGGCCCAATTTAGTCAAGACTTCCACTTTGCCAGAGGAAGGGCTGCGGGGCAGGGTAATTGATGTGGGCAAGGGAGAATTCGAAGAAATGGAAGGCATGGATATAGAAGGATCCATTGCCCTGATGGACTTCAATTCTAGCGATCACTGGTTGCGCTGCGCCAATCTGGGAGTAGCGGCCATTCTTTTTGTCGAACCCGATTCGACCGTGTATCTGGAGGCCGAAAAGAAATTTCTCACCATGCCCCTTGACCTGCCCAGATTCTGGCTGTCCAAAAAAGACGGTGAGGCACTTCGCCGCGCCGTCGCCGCGGGCGGGGTGGAGATCCAGCTGGACTACCGCATGGATTGGCAGCGGCAGTCGGCCTGGAACATTCTCGGTACCATACCCGGTTACGATCCGCTGCTCAAAAAGGACGTAATTGTCCTGGAGGCCTATTACGATGCCATGTCGGTGGTGCCCGCTCTGGCTCCGGGGGCGGAGCAGGCTGCCGGCATCACGGCCCTGCTCGAACTGGCGCGCTATTTCAGACGGCATCCGCCGGCTCGGACAGTAGTACTGCTGGCTACTTCCGCGCACCATCTGGGCCTGCGCGGGGTGGATGATTTCATTCAGCGCTATTTGCGCAAAGAGGATCCTTTTATAGACCGCATGGTTATCCGCCGCGCGGTCGAGGTCGCCCTGGCCGAGGGCATGATCGAAAAATCTGGCGTGAATTATCAAATCGGGCGGCAGGAATTCCAGGGCAAGGAGGCCTTGATTCGCGCCATTGTCGACGAGGATTCCCTGCTGGTAAAAGAGGTGCTTGAAGCCGTTGTGGATGAAGATCTGGTAACGTCGGTGGCCGGGGGCTTGCAATTGGGGGATGAAACTTTCTCCAGCGAGCAAGAAATGTTGGAGGAGGTTAGCGACGACGAAGACCTGCGCCTGGAATTGTTTCGCACCTGGGTGGGCCCCAAGGTGGACTCGCTGGATGTCAAGCTATTCATCAGTCTGGATCTTTCTACGCAAACCGACGAATTGGGGGTTTGGAATAGCAATACCAGCTTTTACTATAAGCGTTATTTCGCCCCTTTCGGCAAGAATTTTATGCGCTATGCCACCCAGATCAGTCGGGAATTGGGCTACGATCGCCGGGATGTTCTGGTCAATGGTATCAGTCCCGAAGGGGGGATGAGTTGGGAGACCTTTGTACCGGGGGAAATATCGGTCGACAGTGAACTTGTTCTTGCCACTGGCACCCCGGCCCTGGCTTTTGTCACTGTGAACGACGCCCGCTTTCTGGTCGATACCCCGTTGGATCGAGCCGAAAATGTGAACTACGATAATCTGGCCAAACAAATCCGCGTCCTGGCCGGGATGTTCCACATGGCCTTTGCCGATCCGGAACTGTTTCCGGACTTCAAAATGCGCTTGAAAGACGAAGTGAAATCGCTGCGTGGGCGCACCATGGTTTTTCCCCGCCGCAGTATCGTGCCGGATTTGCCGCGCACCGGTGCCGTAGCCGTAGTGCGCAACGGCAAAAACAAATCTTATAAAGGGGTGCGCGGCGAGTACTACGAAGTAGTAGACGAGACTGGATCCTTTTATATAAACCGGGTGCGGGTCGGTTCGCTGGCGATTGAGGGTTATTATATGGACCCCCTTACTGGCAAGATCATCTACGCCCCGGATCGGGGGGTACAAGGCGACGAGTCCTATCCCATGGAGATCAGCATGGACTGGGTCGACAAAACGTGGATGGTAATCCTCTTTCCCTGTATTTCCTACAATTTCTACGATATCGTCGACCCCCGCTATTTGACCAAACTGGCCAACGTCAATGTTTTTGATGAAGGCAATAGCAGTCCGGTTGAGTACGGCTACACCATCGGCATGGGGCCATCGGCACAGAACGAGCCGGCCGGTGTCCTCTTTGCCAGCGAAAATATGAATATCAAGATGGGATTCGGAGCCAATATACTGGGGTATCGCTATTTATTGCTGAATTCCACCAGTTATACTGATAAGGCCAAGGCCGAGGGCGAGGGATTTACAATCAAGCCCGAAACCTCCTTTGTCCGCACTTCCTACCAGGCCGCGTGGGATATGTGGTCCCTGGATGAGGCGCGCATCCGCGAACTCAAGAGTTTTGCAATTGAGAACCACCGGATGAATAAATTGCACGAACGCGCCAAGGTGGCGCTGGATTCGGCCGCGGTGGCGCTGGAGGGCAAGCACTGGGGCGATTTCGTCCGCTATACGCGTGCGGCGATTGGGCTGGAATCGCGGGCCTATCCAGACGTTCGCTCCACTCAAAATGACGTGGTTCAGGGCATTATCTTCTTCATGGCGCTGGTTATTCCCTGTGCCTATTTCACTGAACGCCTGATCATTACGGCCGCGACCATTCGCAATCAAATCCTTGGTTTTGCGGGCGTTTTCATGGTAATCTGGACTATCCTGTGGCTGGTACATCCAGCCTTCCAGTTATCCAATCCCTTCGTGATTTTACTGGCGTTTATCATTTTGTCCCTGGCCATTCTGGTAATGTCGATTATTTCGGGGCGCTTCAATGAACAAATGAGGAAGTTGAGGACCGAGGTCGCGGTCATCCACGACACCGATGTAAGTCGCTCTAGTGCTTCGCTGGCGGCTTTTCAACTGGGCATATCCAATATGAAACGGCGCAAGACGCGAACGGTCTTGACTTTTGCGACGCTTTTATTGCTCACCTTTACGGTGCTCTCATTCACCTCCATCCAGACCTCTCTGCACTTCAATCAAATCGAGCGGGACAACGAGGGCCTTTATCAGGGGTTGTTGATTCGCAGCAAGGCCTGGAATCCGCAGGAGGAATCGGTGCTGGAATACGCCCGCAGCAATTTCTCCGAGATGGCGGTCGTAGCACCCCGCTCCTGGTATAAAAACGACTCTAAGGCCCACATCAAGATGAAATACGGCGATCACTCCCACAACGCCCTGGGCGTGCTGGGTTTGACCCCGGAGGAAAAGGACGTAACCGGTCTGGATCGAGCGCTGGTCGCGGGGAGGTGGTTCGCCCCGGGCGATGAGAAGGTCTGCATCCTGCCCAACGATATGCTGGGTGAGGAGAGGGAGAAGCTCAACATAGACCTGGCGGAAATTGGCCAGGTGCACATCAGGGTCTTCGGCGAGCGCTTCAGGGTAATCGGCATCATCGACTCCAAGCGCATGAAGGAACTCAAGGATCTCGACGACGAAGTTATGACGCCGGCCGATTTCGCCGTAACGGGCGGTCAGGCGGTGCAGGAAATGGCCGAAGAAGAAGAACGCGAAAAGCAAGGTCTCGAAGAAAGCAAAGTGGTTATTAAGCCCTTTGTCCACCTGGAGCCTGCCAATATCCTCATCATTCCCTACCAGACGCTGCGCAATATCGGCAGCGGCAACCCCCTGCAGTCGGTAGCCGTGCGCTTCAATGAAGGCGTGAATGTGCGGCAACAGATCAGGGATTTTCTCTCGCGGCTGGCCGTAACCCTGTTCGCCGGAATCCAGGAAGAGGGGGACGATTATATCAGAGTGTCTATCTTCAGTTCAATGGGGATGACCTCTTTTTCGGGCATGGCCAATTTATTTATCCCAATCCTTATCGCCTCGTTGATCGTGCTCAATACCATGATGGGTAGCGTCTACGAACGCTTCCGCGAAATCGGGGTCTATTCTTCGGTCGGTTTGGCGCCCGGACATATTGCCTGGCTTTTTATTGCCGAGTCTTGCGTCTACGCGGTCCTCGGCGTCGTGGCCGGATATCTGGTCGGCCAGATCATCGCCAAGGTTCTTATCGAACTGAATCTGTTGACCGGCTTTACACTCAATTATTCTTCGCTCTCCGCCGTTACCTCGAGTATGCTAGTGATGGCTGTGGTCATGTTGTCCTCCATCTATCCAGCCCGCAAAGCCTCGCAAATGGCCGTGCCCGACGTGACCCGGAGGTGGAGACTGCCCGACCCCGAAGGGGATGAGTGGAATTTCGAGTTTCCCTTTACCGTCAGCGGTCACGATGTGCTGGGACTGTGCGTTTTTCTCATAGGTTATTTCGATTCCTACAGCGAAGAATCTATCGGTACATTCTATACGGATGGGGCCAAACTCGGGGGAATCGACACGGATAACGGGCAGGGATATACCATTGATATGAATATCTGGCTGGCGCCCTTTGACCTGGGGGTGAGTCAGCATGTGACCCTGCGCGCCATTCCCGAAAGCGAACACAATATCTATGCCGTTGCCCTGCAAATCCAGCGCCTCAGCGGGGAAGACGCATCCTGGCGCCGGGTCAATCAGCGCTTTATGAATGTAATCCGCAAGCAATTCCTCATATGGCGAACGGTCGATTCGGAGGCCAAGGAAAGCTACAGAGGCCAGGGACGCGAAATCATAGAGGGTACGCGAAGCGAAATAACAGCATAAAAACAGAGTACAGCTGGGGTTGTTGATGCGGTAATGCGGCCGCAGGAAAAATGGCCAGGCCAGCTTCTCAGACGATTTAGGGAGGAAAACGTCCAGTGCTCGGACGCAAGAGAAACCCAAACCAGGAAATTGAAGACTATCGGGGGATGATGGAAACCCCCGATCAGTTCGAGGAGGGGTTCACCAGCAAAGCGGTTCTTGGGGTGCTCTTCGTGGCATTCATAATGG
>CAXFTV010000206.1:0-6419 GCA_964005845.1 uncultured bacterium | reverse complement strand
TTAGTTGAGGTGGTCTACGCACCACCAGCTGCCGCTATTGTGATGCAGTGGTTTACCCGCGTAAAATACATCACCAAACTGCCCATAAACTACACCCTTGGCGCGCTGTTGATTTCAAAAAGGAAATTTACCCGCCTCTCCACAGAGCAACAAAACATCCTGCGCGAAGTCTGCCGCAAACATATGCTCCAACAGGTTGCCCAAAGCCGTCGCGATAATGGGGAGGCCCTAAATGTTCTCCAGGGTCAGGGACTCCAACTGGTCGATCCCATCGAGAAGGAAATACAAAGTTTTAAAGATCTCGTGCGCGAATCCACCCCCGAGCTTGTCGGCAAAGCTTTTTCAAAAGAATCATACGATCTGGTAAAAGCCCACCTTTCAACTTTTCGCCAGCGTTCAACCCCCTCCAATGCCCCCTGAAAAAGGGCAAAATTTAAGGCGGCTCTTTTACCTCTTCGAAGAGGGCCTTCTGGTCTTACTGGTCGGACTCATGATCGTCCTATCCTTTTCTCAGATTATTCTGCGGAATTTTTTTTCCTTCTCTATCCTGTGGGCCGATCCCCTCATCCGGCACCTGGTCCTTTGGGCCAGTTTCCTCGGTGCTACAATCGCAGCGCGCAAGAATAAACACATCAAAATAGATATCGTCTTCCGCTTTATTTCGCCCCGCCATCAGCTTTTGCTAACGGGGATTGGCGAACTTTTCTCTGCCTTGGTCTGCGCTCTCCTTACCTGGATTTCAATTGAGTTTATTTTAGACGAAATGGAATATATTACTCCCGCTTTTGCAACTATCCCCACCTGGAAGCTCCAAATGATATTCCCATTCAGCTTCGGGGTTCTAACTCTCCGCTTCCTTTATCAGGCGCTGCTAAACTTGCGCGGCTATTGGGGGGTAAATCGCATTGAGTAATCTGTTTATTTCATTATTTGCCCTGGTGGGCACACCTCTATTTGTTATAATTGCCGCGCTGGCCTTACTCAATTTCTACCACGGCGGTATTGATTTAACTGTCGTTTTCATCGAAATGTACCGCATCGCCGAGACTCCGACCCTTAGTGCCATCCCCCTTTTCGCCTTTACTGGATTCCTTCTAGCAGAGAGCAAGGCGGCAAACCGACTGGTTAATTTGTCGCAAGTTTTAATGGGCTGGCTACCCGGGGGCCTGGCTATCATGGCAATCGTTATTTGCGCTGTCTTTACAGCCTTTACAGGAGCCTCGGGAATGACAATTGTCGCCCTCGGGGGCCTATTATATCCGGCTCTGCTCAAAAATCGATATCCGGATAATTTTTCCCTCGGCCTGCTTACAACATCGGGTAGCCTAGGTCTGCTATTCCCGCCCAGCATCGCTCTGATTATCTATGGCATTGTTGCTGAAACACCCATTGACCAGCTCTTCATCGCCGGAATAATCCCCGGACTCCTCCTGGTAGGTGCCCTTTCCCTTTACAGCTATTTTAAAGGCCGCGCCCATACCCACCTGCCGGCCAGGGAAGTAAAACTTAGCACTCTACTTCAGGCCCTGCGGGAAAGCTCGTGGGAACTGCTCCTGCCCCTCGTCGTCATTGCAGGTATATACACCGGCACCATCGCTGTCAGCGAAGCGGCCGCTCTAAGTGCCCTTTACATCCTGATCGTCGAAATGGCAATACATCGGGAAATCCACTGGCGCCAACTTCCGGGGATCATCCGCGAAACTATGGTCATGGTCGGGGGGATCATCGTCGTCCTAGCTGCCGCACTGGCCTATACCAATTATTTGATCGACGCCCAAATTCCCTACCAACTCCTGGGTTTTATAGAACGGCACATTGACAGTCGCCTGGTATTTCTCATCTTGCTAAATTTATTTCTACTCGCCGTTGGCTGTATGATCGATATGTTCTCTGCCCTGCTCGTCGTCGTGCCTCTAATCTTGCCCATCTCCCAGGCCTATGATATTCATCCCATCCATTTGGGTATTATTTTCTTGACCAACTTAGAAATCGGCTATTCGACCCCGCCCGTCGGTCTCAACCTATTCATTGCCAGCATGCGCTTTGAAAAACCCGTACTTAAACTTTACTGGGCCTCGCTACCCTTTTTGTTTATCCTTCTGGGCGTTTTGCTACTCATTACCTATGTACCCGAATTAAGTTTGTTTCTGCTCCCCCATTGAAAGAGGGGAGCATCTAGTGCCAAAAGGGCTTTTCGATTATAAACTGGCCAATAAATCACCCCTGAACTTAGCTCCAGATTCTTGCAAATCCCCAGCAAGATCAAATGCCATGGTTTTGACCAGGACATCTCCTACCCGTATAGCAAGAGACTCGGTTTCAACCGAGGGATAAACTAAAAATGCCCTGTTAGTTTTCATGCGCACGGCGTAGGCCACCACTTGTTGAATATCCCGTTCTTGAGGACTTTTACCCACTTTGTACTTGGTATCCAAAACGGCAAGAACGCTGCCTTGGGATGCCTCTCTAAGGACCAAATCGATTTTAAAAGCCAGCTTATGGCTCCCTTCCAGTCCAACTCGAAACTGTGATTGGAGCTGGTAGCTGCCTCCCAGTTCGACCTTGAGCCACTCGGCAATAAAGGACTCAAAAAGAGAGGGCATGTATACCAGTAAAGAGGTGAATTCGCGCTTGCCTTCCCCCATGTTTGGACCGCAATTTTCCAGAAAAAAACGGCATATTGCGTGCATGGAACGATAGTCTTGATTAAAGCGATGATAGACTCTATTGCGGCATTGTTCTGCACTTACAAAATTCGCATCTACGGTCTCCGCAACCAGGCCAAAGGCGTGGTGGACAATCTGCTTAACTTCCTGATCTTGCCACTTGAATCTGTCAAGGCAATACAAAGTCCATGCCAGGATGCGATTATCCAGTAAATCTGTCGTCTGCTGGAAAAATCTACAGGGCACGCTCAGAATAGATTTATTTTTGCCGTAGTAATCTGGCATCAAACGCCCTCTGAGATGTGTTAGTTGCCCCTCCCTCTTCTCATAGTCCCGCAGCAACCCTCTGCGCACTCTTGTGCGCACTTTTTTAGCCAGAACGACTGCTAAAAAATCAAACCATTGGTCGAGACTCTGGCAGGTCGTAGCCCCTTCGAGGAACTGGATGAAATTTAGCTTATAGGCATATTCAATTATGGCAAAAAGTTTGCCCAGCGTTATTTTGGGCTCGATCTGCAGTTGGATATTTTTGTCGAGAGATAGTTTGCCAATATACCCATTCGAATGCAGAGTATAGTGATTTCGATTTATTGAAGTGGGGAATTCGATGTGAATCTGCCGGCCAAGCTGCTGGTGAATTTTGAGCCCTACGGATTCGGGCAACTGGGCCGCTGGAATGCGCAGCAATTCACCTTCTACCATTTTAATCAGGGGCATGCTAGATCCATTCGCTCAAACGCTCCTTTACCAGGTTATCCCAGCTATAATCCGTTATTTTCTCCGGTTGATCATAGAGGACTTCTTCCAGATAAGGTTCGATTTCCCCCTGCCAGATTTGTGGCAGTACCCGGCGCAGGTCATCGGACTCATTCATAAAAAAAGAGATGCCAAGCTGGCAATCCAGATTTATTTCTCTATTAATTTCTTCGAGGAGGGCAATGAGATTGGAGGAAGGAAAACCGCATTTTTTTAAATGGGAATGGAGAATTTCAAGCTCTGGTTTCATGCGAATAAAAGCAAAGCGCCGGCGCAGTGCCTGATCCACAAGGGCGATGGAGCGATCGGCGCTATTCATCGTGCCGATAAGGTATACATTGGCGGGAATTGCAAAGGGTTCCCCCCCACCAGAAAGAGAGATTTTTCGCTCCCGGTACTCCAGCAAATACATCAATTCCCCAAAAACCTCAGCTAAATTGGCGCGATTTATTTCATCGATTATCAAAACACAGGGTGTATCCGTTCCCAATCTCCGGGCACGGGCACAAAACTCTAGGAAGTGCCCGGGAACCATTTCATACCGGACTTCTCCCCCCGCTGTCCTGGGACGAATTCCCTGAATAAAATCTTCATAGGCATAAGAAGGGTGAAACTGCACGATGTTCCAAATCCCCCTCGTGCCCGAAATCACTCTCCGGGCAAGCCTCTCAGCAACGAATGTCTTACCCGTACCGGGAGGCCCATAGAAAACGACCTGCTTTTTGCGCTTTAAACGCTGAAGCCACTCCCCTAAGCGCGCTCGTTCGAATCCAGTGTCCAGAGCAAAATCATCGAGCGCATAGGTCGGTGCCCCTCCGCCTGCATAGGGTTGCGTATTTTCGCCAACAGCCATTGCTGAATTATGGCTATAGCGCGATGCCCCCTGACCACTTGTTTTACCAATCACCTCAAGCAGTGCTTCAAGTTTGCGGGCAAACTCCTCGTCGCCAAAAACTGGCTCTAGCCCGGAAACCCTTAGCGGGCTTATGCGGTTGGCAAATCTGCTGGGCGGAGTGCTTTTCAAATCGATTGGGTCAAACTTGTAGATCCGCACTACGTTCAACCAGATACTGCGGCGAACCTGACTGCGCCAACGCTCAACAGCTTTTTCAGACCAGGGAGTAAGTCGAGCCGTAAGTTCACTGACCCACTTCTCAACAGGCAATTTGACAAAGCCCACAGGTACCAACAAGTATTCCAGTTTAAACTCGGAATCCCGCTCTGCACGCGCGAGTATTTCCCTGGCCCATTCAGCATCCCCAAAGTCCGTGGGGCGCAAAGACCTCTTTTGCCCTTTGCGCAAATAATAGCAGGATATCATGGCCGGATACACTGGCACGGGTTCGCCAACCTTCGTGGCCCGGACAATAGAGATAGTTTCTCCCTGAACCAGGGATTCCACTTCTGGCACTGGACGCCGCATCAGCTGCTTGTAGGGCCCTTCAATGGGCACTTCAAGACGCAAACGGAGGGGGTTTAAGAGAGCGATTCTGGCACTTAATTCATCTTTTTCCATAGTATTTTCCTCGCCGCTGCCGAACGAACTTGACAGGGGATGACCAAGCTGTTTATGCTTTCTTCATTAGCCGTGGGCGACTTTCCGGGTAGGAGAGTGAAGGGCTTCTCAATCGCAATATCAACCCCTAAGAATAAACTCAACCGCTTTTGTCAGGCAAACAACTCATCGGCTTTATCCTGGGACTTGGCAGTCTTCTATTGGGTATTTGGGCTCCCTTCGAGAGTCTGGAACCCCGCATCCAACTCGTTCTCGGTCTCGTCTTATTCGCCGTTATTTTCTGGACGAGTGAACCCATTCCACTCGAACTGAGTTCGCTGGTCCTCCTCTTGCTATTCCCCGCCCTTGATTTGCTTTCATTCTACGACAGCTTTTCTCCCTTTGCCGGTAAAACTCTCTGGCTGGTTTTTGCTGGTATGGTCCTCAGCCTGGGCATTACCGAGACCGGTCTGGGAGAACGCCTTGCCGAATATCTGATGCGGCATCTGGGTAGGTCCCCAGCGCGCCTGCTGCTCCATCTCCACCTAATTGGTCTGGTCGCCTCTCTTATGGTACCTTCCGGCCTGATCCGCATCCTCCTCCTGATGCCCATAGGCATTGCGGTCGTCGACTACCTAGGCAACCGCCAGGCCCCCCTTCTGAACGCCGCAGTACTGCTTTCCCTGCTCTGTAGTACCTATTACGGCGGCTGCGGCGTGCTGACCGGCACGGTGCCCAATTTAGTAGTCGCCGGACAACTTGAAAAATTTGGCGATCGGGTAGTTTACTGGGGTGAGTGGCTGCGATGGATGTTCCCCGTCATCGGTCTCCTGCGCACGGGTTTATGTTTTGCCGTCATCTGGTTCCTCCTGGGACGAAAAATCCAGCCAGAGTCCCTTCGCCCTCGCACACCGTCAAGAGCGCGAAGAAAATTTGACCCTCTACAGTGCCGAGTTCTGCTCATCCTGCTCTTAGGAGTAGCTTTGTGGTCAACTGATTTTCTGCACCAATTGGCCCCTGTTTACGTCGCCCTGGGGCTGGTTCTTCTCTATACACTGCCCCGCTGGGGGGCCATCTCTTTCGCTGATATACGCAAGGTCAACTTTCCCTTTCTATTTTATATTGCAGCCATGTTTTCCCTGGGCACCAGCGTCGAAGCTAGCGGCTTTAATAAACACTTTATTGAACTGGTTAGCGACCGACTTCCACTCGATTACTTCGGTTTGCCGGCAAGTTACCTGGTCCTTAGCCTCATGGTCGTTCCACTTGATTTTCTCATGGACATCGCGGCTGTCGCGGGGGTGATTCTGCCACCCATGCTGGCACTGGGTCAATCCCATCACATGGCTCCCCTGCCAGTAGCGCTGAGTGTGGCAATGGCCACCTCCCTGGTTTTTCTCCCCTATCAGGCAGCCCCTTTTATGGTTGCCTACAGCTATCGGCGTTTCTCCATGGGTACACTCGTCCTGGTAATGATGACTATCTCTCTTCTTTCCCTTTTG
>CAXFTV010000205.1:0-5613 GCA_964005845.1 uncultured bacterium | reverse complement strand
TATCGGCGGCGGCGGCGGCGATTACCCGCTGATGAAAATCGTGCAACTCAGGGCCTTCATAGAAGAATTCCCCCCCGACCAGGTCGGCCTCGTCATCGACACCGGCCACGCCTGGACTGAGGGCACGGACCCGGTGGGCGAAATCGAGGCAGCTGGCGACCGCCTCTGGGGCACCCACCTGCAGGACGTGGACGCGGCCCGGCCGGCGGACAATCACTGGGTCCCGACCCACGGCGGCCTCAACTGGGACCGGATCCTCGCCGCCCTGCAGCGTATCAACTATCGCGGTACCTATACCTTCGAAGTAATCAATAACCGCCACGGCGAAACCCCCGAACAACTCGCCCAGCTGACCTACGAAGTCGCCCGGGGGTGGAATCTGCCGGACTAGCACTGCGGCCAGTAAATACCTGCCGCATTACCAGTTCCCCGGCAATACGAGGTCCGGCGCAGGAGCGGGGAGAGGAATAGACGAAGGTGGGCAGCCGCTCTGCGGGACGCCACCTGCGACGAGCCCAAAAACCAGCAAAAGATCACTTGGCCAGCTGGGCCCTGCAAAGCGCAGAAGCAGCATGCCCCTGCGTTCCGGCCGCCGCGAGAGGCGCCGCTAACAACCCCCTGTTCAGCAAGGCCCGGGACAATCGGAGAAAAACACCATGAGCCAGCTCAAGTACGGCAAGACGGAAATCGTCGTCTGCGAAGACTACGCCGACCTCGGCGAACAATCTGCCACCGCCGTAGCAAGCCGCATCCGCTCGCTGCTGGAAATCCAGGAGGAAGTGCGCATCATCTTTGCCGCCGGCGAGAGCCAGGGTTCCTTCTGCCCCGCCCTGGCGCGCCAGCCCGGCATCGACTGGCCGCGGATCACCTGTTTCAATATGGACGATTTCTGGGACACCCGGCTGCCGCGGCAGTACACCTGCGGCTACCAGACCGAGCGCGAACTCTACGCCCACGTCCCCTGCAGAGCCTACCATCTGGTCGACTACAAAGCCCCCGACCCCGCAGCCGAAGCGGCGCGCTTTGCCGCGCTGGTGCAGGAAAGGCCCGTCGATATCCTGTGCCAGGGCATCGGCACTTCGGGCCATCTGGCGCTCAACGAACCCGGCGACAGCGATTTCGACGACGAGCGCTGGGTGCGCGTGGTAAGCCTGGTGGAACAGTCGAAAATCCAGCTGCGCGACGACCCCAATTTCCGCGCCCTGGGTTATATACCCGACAAAGGCATCAGCATGACCATTCCGGCCATGCTCAAGGCCCCTCACGTCTACACCATGGTGCCCCTGGCGCTCAAAAAACCCATTCTGACCCGCCTGCTGCAAACCGCGGAGCCGAGCACAGAACTGCCGGCCTCCATCATCAGCACCGTCCCCGGCCTGCTCTTCGTCGACCGGGATTCGTGTCCGGATAGCCTCAAATAGGGAAGTATCCGGCACCCGGGCCTAGGTACTTGACCCCGGGGCTGAAAAGTTCTTTTATAAAGCCTGAGCACGAACTGAAAAACAAAAACCCGAACGGAGCCGATCATGTCCGACGCCAAAGAATATCTGGTTTTTATCACCTCGAACGGCAGTGGTGAAAAAGGGGCAATCACCGCCTTCAACCTGGATTCCGCAAGCGGTGCGCTGACGCAATTGCACCGCAATAGCGACGTCGAGAACCCATTTTTCATTGGCCTATCGCCGGACCGAAAATTCCTTTATTCGGTCCACGTGCCAGGCAACCCTGGGGGCGATCCCGAGTACATCGCCGCCTTCGAAATCGTCTCCACCTCGGGCGCCTTGCGCAAAATCAACCAGCAACCCACCCGGGGCGACGTCACCTGCTATGTCGACGTCGATCCGAGCGGCAAAGCGGTTGTATTCGCCAATTACACATCCGGTAATATAGGCTCCTTTCCGGTGCGGGAGGACGGCTCGCTCGGCGAGATGAAATCTTTTTTCCAGCACGAGGGCGCCAGCATGGTGAACGCCGGGCGGCAGGAAGCGGCGCACGCGCACTGCGCCGTGATCAGCCCGAACGGCAAACACATGTACGTCTGCGATCTGGGCACCGACCAGATCGTCGGCTACGCTCTCGAGGCGGAATCCGCGACCCTGTCGCCACTCGACCAGGCCTATGTCCGCACTATCGGCGGCGGCGGACCGCGCCACTTCACCTACCATCCACAGGGCGGTTTTGTCTATGCCAACAACGAGCTGGACAACTCGGTGAATGTCTACAGCTACGACGCCGGAGCGGGGGCCCTGATCGAGCGCCAGGTCATTGCGAGTCTGCCGGCCGACTTCGCGGGGGAAAGCTATACGGCGGATGTCAAAATCACGCCGGACGGCAGCTACCTGTATTGCACCAACCGCATGCACGACAGCATCGCGGTTTACCGCATCGCCGAAGACGGTCTTCTGAGCCTGGTCGATATCCAGTCCAGTCTGGGCAATTTTCCGCAGAACCTGGCGATCACGCCGGACGGCAGCACTCTCCTGTGCGCCAATATGCAGGGCGATGAGGCCAACGTCGTCGTCTTTCGCATCGATGCCGCCAGCGGCAAACTGGGAGCAATCGGCGCGCCGCTGGCACTCAACGACACCTCGTGCATCATGATCGTGTGAACTACACCGCGCGCTAGCGACAATAGAAGATGCCATGGCCAAAATTCAACTAGGGATCATCGGCGCCGGCGCCAAGGGCCGGCAGCACATGGGCATCCTCGAGGGCTTCGAGGATGTGCAATTGGCGGCCCTCTGCGACCCGGTGGCAGAGGCCAGGGACAGCGCCGCCGCAAAGTTCGGGATCGGGCGCTGCCACGCCGACCTGGAAGCCTTCCTGGCGGCCGAGTCCGAGGCCCTCGACGCCGTTTTTGTGGCCACCCCGCCCGACCTCAACGCCACCGCCGCCCTGCCCTGTCTGCAGCGGGGCTTGCACACCTTCATGGAAAAGCCGCCGGGAATGAGTGCGGCTGAAACCGCGGCGCTACGCGATGCGGCCGCGGCCAGAGGCGTCCTGGGAATGGTGGGGTGGAACCGCCGTTTCCACGCGATGATTCTGGAGGCCAAAAAGCGGGTCGCAGAGCGCGGCCCCATCGTCCAGCTGGTCGGCGAGTTCCACAAGAGCCTCAGCCGCTTCGAGGCGAGCGGGCGCTACTCGGAAGTTTTCCTGGACAATATGATGTGGGAATCCATCAACCACTCGGTGGATCTGGTGCACGCCCTGGCCAATTCGGAAGTCGTCGAAGTCAACAGCGTGGTGCGCCGGGCGCTGCACAAATACCGCGACGTATTCGGGGCGCTGGTTCTTTTCGAAAACAATTGTCTGGCCCACCTGATCTTCAACTGGACCAGCGACGCCCGGCTGGAACGCTACGAGATCCACGGCCGCGATATTTCGGTCTATCTCGAAGGCGTCGACAAGGGCGTGGTATTTTGCGACGGCCAGCGCCACGAGTTGCCAGCAGGATCGTCCGGAACCGAGGAAGAAGACCGCTATTTCGTCGACTGCGTGAAAGAGGGCAGACCGATTTCAGCGCCGGCCTGCAGCCTGGAAGAAGCGGTAAAGACGATGCAGCTGGGCGAGGCGATCCACGCGGGGCTGCGGCCCTAGCTCGACCGCGTTTTATATTTATTCCATATTTTATCCGCTCGATTTATCCTTTTGAAGTTCACCGCCTACCTCAAACGCAATAATTCATCCAGAGAAGTTGCGACAAAGCCATTTAGGTTTGCGGCCGTTCTCGTGTAGAAAAGCGATGAGAAATAAGCTATTCCAGCTGAAACTACTCGCTATACTCGTCTGCGTGCCGGGCCTGGAAAGCGCTGTGCCCACAGCAGCGGCAGCCGAGAAGATCACCGTCAAGCTGATGAGCTGGGGCGATACCACCACCATGGCCAAGTACGCCATTCTGGAGCGGGCCTTCGAAGCAGCCAATCCAGATATCGACATGGTGGTGGACATCCTCCCCTCTACCACTTACCGGCGCAAGCTGCCGGTGATGATCGCCAGCGGCACCGCGCCCGACCTCTTCGAGTGCGTCCCCGAGCGCTCCGCCTCCTTTCCCAACCACGCCAGCAAGGATACCTACGTCGACCTGGAGCCCCTTATCGAGCGGGACGATATAGATCTGGACCAGTGGTTTGCCAGCGTCATCCAGAACTGCCGCTACGAAGGCAAGCTCTATGTGCTGCCCAAAAAGCTCAGCCAGCCGGCCAGTGTTCACTACAATATGGACCTGTTCGACGCCGCCGGACTGGCCTATCCCAACCCGGACTGGACCTGGGACGACGCCCTCGAAATGGCACGCCGGCTCACCAGAGACCTGGACGGCGATGGCCGCATCGATCAATGGGGCCTGGCCTGGCCCCTGGCCCAGGGCTACCAGGGCCCGATAATGAAAGGCTGGGAGTGGACCAGAAACGGGGAGCGCGAAATCAATATCGACGATCCTCTATTCTACGAAACCCTGCAGTGGATGGCCGACCTGATCCACGTGGAGCACGTAGCCCCTACCCTCGAGGAAGCGGAGAGTTCCGGCCTGCCGGGATACCTTCTGTTCACCACCGGCAAGGTGGCCATGCAGTCCGGGGCCCGCTGGCAAACAGCCATCTACAAGCGGGAAATAGGCGACCGCTTCCGCTGGGACACGGTCTGGCTGCCCACTCCCGCAAGGGACGGGCCGCGGCGCTACCAGATGGGCTCCGAGGCCTTGGGTATTTACCGACATTCCCCCCACGTCGAAGAGGCCTGGAAGGTGCTCAAATGGATCTCCGGTTCGGGAGGATCCGCGGTGTTGGGTGCCATCGGCGGCGCCGTTCCCGCGGTCAAATCCGTGGCCTATTCGGCGGCTTTCCTCGACGCCAACCCGCCCAGCCGCAGCGGCAACCTGATGTGGCTGGAGGCGATGGACTACGCCGTCCGCCTGCCCCGCGGCCCCAAGTGGGTGAAAATCGACCAGCTCATGACCCAGACCTTCAAACTGGGCTGGGACGGGCATCGGCCATTCAAAGACCTCGCCCTCGAACTGAAACCCAAAATCGACCTCATCCTCCAGGATGAAGTCCCCCGCGCCGCCCCGGTAGAGGCGTGGGCGGTGCCCACAGCGCTCCTCATCGCCCTGATCACCTTCTGGCTCTGGAGGCGCAAGCGGCGCGGCGAGGAATCGAGGGGGCGGCCAATCCGCAGTTATTTCCAGAGCCCACTGATGCGCGAGGAGGCAGCTTATGGCTGGCTCTTCGTCATCCCCCACATCGCCGGTCTGTTCATCTTCACCATCGGCGCCATTCTCGCCTCCGGCTACCTCAGCCTGACCGAGTGGGACCTGTTCGGCGCTCCCCGCTGGGTCGGCCTGGACAACTACCGCCGGCTGGCTGAGGACGAGATCTTCTGGAAGGCGCTGTGGAATACCGTCTACTACACCGGCTTGCGGGTGCCCTTCAGCCTCCTCTTTTCGCTGATCGTCGCCCTGCTCATGAACCTGAAAATACGCGGCATCCTCTGGTGGCGCGTGGTCTACTTCGTCCCCGCCATCTCCTCCTCGGTGGCCATCGCCCTGGTCTGGCGCTGGATCTACAGCAAAGACTTCGGCATCCTCAACGCCTTCCTCGCCTGGTTCGGGGTGGCCCC
>CAXFTV010000204.1:0-4543 GCA_964005845.1 uncultured bacterium | reverse complement strand
GCCGCACCTGTCGATCCGGATCCTGCATAAGCGACCGACGCTGTGAAATCGGCAGGCGCTCGCCGCGCCCGTCGGGAAATTCCATATCGAATTCCAGCTTGCCCGAGATGGTCTCGTAAAGCCGGCCCCAGGCGTGAATTCCATCCACGCCCAGATCCGCCGCCAGTATTTCCTTTGCCGGACTCATACTCCATTGCGCTTCCCGCCGCAGTCGGTCGATGAAATGAGCGCAACCCGACAGGGCGGGACGCTGCACGAAACGCTCAAGGACCGCCTCGTCGACCTCTTTGAGGGCCCGCAACAACTCCACTCCCAGCTTGTCGTTTTCGGCTTCGACAAGAGCTAGGGCGGCTTCCTCCCGGGCATAGCCTTCATTGCGCGCATCTGCTGCCGACAGACAGCCCACATAGGAAGCCAGGTGTGATAACCGCGCCAGGATATCCTCGTGCTGCAGAAAAATATCTTCCCACTCAACCGCATTGTCTTGCCGCAGCGGCGCCAGAGCCGCAGCCTCTTTCTGCAACGCGGCCATGTGCCGCTGCAACTCTTGCTTGAACGCCTGCATTTCCGGACCATCGAAGGTTGGAAAATAACTTGTTAGATCCCAGTTCATAATGCCCTTCATTCCTCTACAGCTATGTTGAAATCCGCCGCTGCAGCGCTACGAGTTAGAGAGCGCGTGAAATATTTTGCCCCTGCGCATCTCAATGACATCCTCCCCCTCCACTAGCCATCTGACAATGCTGCGGCCGCAACGATCCCTATTCCTTTTTGGCATTTTGCGCGGAGCAAGCTTTTGTTTAGAGCTTCTTATACAAGGGGCAAAGCCAGTCTCCTCTAGCCGGCTTTGCCCCCTTTTATTTTGAAATATTGGTATATAGCTGGACTCAGACGATCTTGCAGGTTTTTAATTCTCGGCTGGACAATCGTATACCGCCAGCGCGCAAACCGCGTATCGGATAGTCCGCAATGGCGAATTCCTCTTGCAACACCCGCAGTCGGGGTTTGGGCTTGTAGTCGAGGGAGACCTTGCGATCCGAGTGCGTCGTCAGTTTGAGAAGTCGGCCCCCTTCGGGGACGAGTGCATAGGTCCGATTTAAAATGAATTTATCAATGCGACTGCGCTTGATAAAAGCAAAACCATTTTTATCCTTGTATAGTACGTTGAAGACCAGATCTTTGTCGACGAAGCTGCAGTGTAGCATGCCGCTGCCCACAAAAAGCTTTTCGGGCACATCGACCACCGAGTAGGAACCATCCTTGCGGATGACTAGAATCCGATCGTAGGGCGAGACTTCGAATTGCACCTGGCCGCCGACACCGTGTCCCAGGTAACCGGATTTTTTGTCGTAAGACAGCTTGAGATCGCGCTTGGCCGCCTCGCGCATATCTACTTTTTCAAATGAGACGATCTCCGTCCGGCGGGGAAAAGCGTCCCGGTATTTTTCAATTAGACTCTCCAGAAAACGAATGGCGTAGGGAATCATAGCTGCCAGATCTTTACTGATTTCCCGGAGCCGCTGGCGGATTTCCCGCATTTCCTTTTTTGCTTTGTTCATATCGTACAGAGAAATGCGGCGAATGGGAATCTTGAGCAGGTTGTCCACATCTTCTCGGGTCACTTCCCGGTTGATCTGGTTGCGATGGGGTTCGAAACCGTCCAGCACCGCCCCGATGACTTTTTCGGCTGTGTTTTGCTCCTCGATGGCCTTATAGATCCTATTTTCGATAAAAATCTGCTCCAGGGTTTTGGCGTGGAGGCGTCCCTTCAGGTGTCCCTCTTCGATTTTCAACTCGGCCCTGAGGATATCCACCAGCTGGTCGACATTGTGCTGCAGAACCTCGGCGATGGTTTTGACCTGGGGTTTTTCATCCTGGATGACCATCAGGTTGGTCGAGATGGATATCTCGCAGTCGGTGAAGGCATAAAGTGCGTCTACCACCTCCGCGGCGTAGACACCCCGGGGCAGCTTGATTTCAATCTCCACCTTTTCCGCGGTGTAGTCGTTGATGCTGGCCACTTTGACTTTGTTTTTGCGGGCCGCGTCCTCGATTGAGGCGATGAGGCTTTCGGTGGTGGTGGCAAAGGGGATTTCGCGCACAATGACGCGCTTTTCATCGCTGATGTCGAATAGAGCTCGCACCAGCACCTTGCCATTGCCCTCGGCATATTCGGAAACATCCACCTGACCACCGGTGGGAAAATCCGGCAGGATGCGAAATTCGCGATCCTGCATGTAGGCTACCTGGGCCTCCAGCAACTCGATGAGGTTGTGCGGCAAAATCCGAGTGGCCATGCCCACCGCAATGCCCTCGGCCCCCTGGGCCAGCAGCACCGGGATTTTGGCCGGAAAAACCACCGGCTCTTTATTGCGTCCATCGTACGAGTCCACGTACTCGGTGATCTCCGGATTGTGGAAAGTCTCCCGGGCCAACCCGGTGAGCCGACACTCGATGTAGCGCGCCGCCGAGGCAATATCTCCAGTGTAGATATTGCCGAAATTTCCCTGCCGCTCGACGAACAGATCCTTGTTGGCCAGGACCACCAGGGCCGCATAGATCGACGCATCCCCATGTGGATGGTACTTCATGGTGTGCCCAACCACATTGGCCACCTTGTGAAATTTGCCATCGTCCAACTCGAAGAGGGCATGCAAAATGCGGCGCTGCACCGGCTTGAGCCCATCGTCGATATGGGGAATGGCCCGATCCTTGATTACGTAGGAAGCGTATTCGATAAAATTGTTTTCGTAGAGATTGTCGATATAGGCCATCAGACCAGATTCTCCATGATATAATCACGCCGATCGGGGGTATTCTTGCCCATGTAGAAGGAGAGCGTGTCGGGCACCGCGGCCATGGAGCGGACATCGACCTTGACCAGACGCATGTCCGCGTTGATGAATTGACCGAATTCCCCTGGCGAAATTTCTCCCAAACCTTTGAAGCGGGTCACTTCCGGATTTTTGAGCTTGCGCTGGGCCTTGTTGCGCTCGGCCTCGCTGTAGCAGTACCAGGTTTCGCTCTTGTTGCGCACCCGGAAAAGCGGCGTTTCGAGAATATAGATATGGCCGGCTCCGACCAACTCCTCGAAGTAGTTCAGAAAAAAGGTCAGCAGCAGATTGCGGATATGAAAACCATCCACGTCCGCATCGGTGGCAATGATGACGCGGTTGTAACGCAAATTTTCCACCTCGTCCTCAACTCCCAGCGCCATCATCATATTGTAGAGTTCTTCGTTCTTGTAGATCTCGGCCTTGGTTTTGCCAAACACATTCTGGGGCTTGCCCTTGAGGGTGAATATGGCCTGGGTATTGACATCGCGGGACGAGACTATGGAACCGGCGGCCGACTGCCCTTCAGTGATGAAGATGAGCGATTCTTCGCCGTGCTTTTTGTCCTGCAGGTGGTACTTGCAGTCCTTGAGGTTGGGAATTTTGATCTCGATCCGCCGCGCCGCTTCCTTGGCCTCCTTTTTGACTGCGTTGAGCTCATTGCGCAGTTTTTCGTTCTGCACAATCCTGTTTTCCAGCTTTTGTGCCGCCGCCTCGTTTTTGTGCAGGAAATCGACGACGGCCTCTTTGACCTCGCCGACAATCCAGCCGCGGATATCGGTGTTGCCCAGCTTGTTTTTGGTCTGCGATTCAAAAACCGGTTCCTTAATCTTTATGGCGACGGCCCCGCTGATGCCTTCGCGCACGTCCAAGCCATTGAAATTTTTGCGGAAGAATTCGTTCGTTCCTTTGAGCACGCCTTCGCGAAAAGCGCTCTGGTGGGTCCCCCCATCGCTGGTGTACTGGCCGTTGACAAAGGAAAAATAGGTTTCGCCATAGTGCGGCGTATGCGTAAAGGCGAATTCCAGATGCTGGGATTTGTAATAGGCTGGCTCGTAGACCACGGCCTCGCCGACCTCGCGCTGCAGCAAGTCCAGCAACCCCTGTCTGGACTCGAATTTTTGTCCGTTGAACACCAGCCTGAGCCCACTGTTGAGACAGGCGTAATTCCACATGCGCTGCTCGACGTACTCGTGATTGAAAGCATATTCGGCAAAGATTTCCGGATCGGCCTGAAACTCCACAAAGGTGCCATCTGCCTCGCCGGCGCAACGGCCCTTGTCCTGCTTTTTGAGCACCCCCTGCTCAAACTGGGCCCGGGCGAATTTGCCCTCGCGATAGGCGGCGACCTCGAAGCGGGACGAAAGTGCATTTACCGCCTTGGTACCGACGCCGTTGAGACCGACGCTGAACTGAAATACATCGTCGTTGTACTTGGCCCCGGTATTGATGACGGAAACGCACTCGACCAGCTTGTCCAGCGGGATGCCGCGACCGTAGTCGCGCACGCTGACCACATCGTCCTGGATCTTTATATCGATATGTTTGCCGTAACCCATGATGTACTCGTCGACCGCATTGTCGACCAGTTCCTTGAGCAGGATGTAGATGCCATCGTCGGGGTCGGACCCCGATCCCAGGCGACCGATGTACATGCCCGTTCGCAGGCGGATGTGTTCGAGCGAACTGAGGGTTTTTATTTTGCTTTC
>CAXFTV010000203.1:0-7402 GCA_964005845.1 uncultured bacterium | reverse complement strand
CTGAATTCTTTGATGGTCCAATAACGATAGTTACCAGCATGGCAAGGAAGCCGCTGCGTTGTGGGCGCGCATGGCCCCGCGACTCAATAGTAGAGCAGCAGCGCGCCCCAGGCGATCAGGGCGATGCCGGTCAGCCGACCGATGCGCGCCCCCGCCGGCAAGAGCTTCTCGATGAGGACGTAGATCGCAAGCCCAATGATCCAGAAGAGATTCATGACCCCGCCGTAGAACAGCAATGCCATAAGGAACCAGCAACATCCCAGGCAAAAGGCGCCGTGTACCAGTCCCATCCTGAACGCGCCGGTGCGACCCGGCCGCCAGTGTGCAGAGAGGAAACCAACAGGTGAGCGGCAATGTTTGAGACACGCATGCTTCAGCGGCGTAATTTGCCAGATACCGGCTGCGATGAGCAAGATCGCGCCAAGTACGGCGCTGGTGCCCACCATCATACGGGACAAAAGACCACTGGTTTCAAGGCCCCACTGGGCCCCGGTGGCAACCGCACTGAAGACTGCCCACATAACCAAGTAGCCGAACGCAAACACCCCGGTGGGCACGTACGGTGCACCTTTCTCCTTCTCCTTACGCATCATGCGGGCGAAGAGCAGTAACATGGGCGCCGCGCTAGGTAACATCATGCCAAGCATCATGACCCACCACATAAAAAAGATGAGGACAGCGTACCCGAGCGTCCATGCACCGGCGGCCATCATGCCTTCCATACCCGACATTTCCCCGCCCTTCGCCGCCATGCCCTGCATGGGGTGCTTGGGCGTTTCGCTCGGGCCCACCGGGTGCGTCAACCGGGTCATCTCGAAGGCATTCATGCCCATGCCGGCGCCTGCAAGTACGTAGGCCCAACTGATCGCGATCACGGCGATCAGCGCAATTACCACCACGAGGCGATCGCGCTGGAGGACGGACTCCAGATCAAAGGCAGCTCTCACCAGGATGGATCTCTCTCAGCTGAAGAGTGGGAAACGGCGTCGGGACTCATCGAAATCCAGACTCAAGCCGTTGCGGTCCCATGCCACGTAGGCGAGCGAGCTATGGCGAGAGGTGAAGTCGAACTTGATATCACCGATGCCCTTGGCCGCACCGTCTGCACCCTCCGCCTCATGGAATACCCAGCCATTAGGCAGGGTCGTGATGATCCGATGCTCTGCGTCGGTAACCGGGTTCAATAGGGATTGCGCCTCAGTGCGCACTACGCCGGGCACATCGATGCGGCCGCGCCGGTTTTTGATATCCCACTCCCAGCCGATCTCGGTGAATATCGGCTCATAGTGATGCTCAATGATGACGCTGAAGATCTGGAACATAGTGCCCACTGGCTGGTCTGCACCGGTCAGGATATAAAACAACGCATCGCGCTGCTCCTCGGTGGCACGACTCTCTAGAATCGGCTGCATGTGCCCCTCGCCGTGATGGATGGCTCGGGGGAAGTAGAAAGTGGCCGCGACGATCAGACCATCCAGGCTGACGCCCTCGCATTCGCCTTTGGTGATTTTAAAACCCACCGCCCCGGTGCAGTCGCCCTGGGTTGGGGGGGCGTTGGATTCACAAGGACAACCAAAGTCGCAACTGCAAAACTCGATGTACTCCGCCTCGAGTGACCATTCTCTTATCGCCATCGTGCAGCTCCTGTTGAAGTTTTAAGAGTAAAACGCAAACACTTTTCCCCACCAATCCCGCGACAACTCACCCGCCGTCGTGCGACCTCCTCTTCGGGTACAGAGTTGATCTCCCGTGCGTTTTAGGAACCAGAAAAAATTTATCCATAGAAAGCTATGATAAAAGGCCTTTTAGAGGAACAGGTCAAGCGGTGTAGAGCTCATTTCTCGCTTCTGCAGGCGCTTGAATTCGCCGCCTCAGATTTCCAGCGCCTGCAACTCCAGCGACCAATCCTTCCACATATTGGCCTGCGGCGGCTCCAGCATGATGGGCGTGGGGATGGGCTCTTTGCGCCAGAAGTCTCCCAGCTCCTTGCTGCAAAAATCGTAGAGCGCCGCCTGGCGGATATTGCTCGAATAATTGTGGCCGGCCATATGGCCCAGGCGCTGATGCCAGAACACCACATCGCCGGCGGCGCCGTAGCAGTCCACGGATTTCCCCCTACCAACCCGTTTCAGCGCCTCGTCATAGGCGGCGTTGGGCTGGTTCAAATACTGTGAATCGAAGGCGTGGTAGAGCGGGCGGTGGCTGCCCGGCCAGACGCGAAAACCGCCGCCCCCGGGTTCGACGTCGTCGATATAACCGACGATTCCCAGCTGGAAAGGGTGCCCGTCGGTGTGGCAGTCGTTGTGGTCGATGGAGTGATCAGCGTACGGCAGCGTGCAATAGATGCCGCGAATCGACTCGGGCACCACCACCTGGCATTTGCCCAGCAATTGCTCGGCCATGCCAAAGACCCTGGCGTTGGTCGCCAGCATCTCAATGACCCAATCCTGTGCCCCCATCGCATAGTTGTGCCAGCGGTAATTCTTGGCCAGGAGCTGGTCGTCTTCCACCACCTCCTCTTCTTTGACCGGTCCGACCCAGGTGGAGGGATCGTCGCGCCGCATGGAAGGCGTCGCCCGGTCCCATATCTGCTGCCGCGCCCGCGCCATCAGTGCAGCATCCATGACACCGCGTTTGATCAGGTATCCTTCGCGCTTGAAGAAGCGCATTTCCTCAGCGGTGAGTTTCATCCGGTCGCTTTCTTTCGTACTGCCGCTGCGGCATCATGCCGCGCCCTTGCTTTGCGGCGACAAGGGCCCCAACCGGAAACGATCGACTAGGGGTCAATTTGGTGCTCCCGCACAAAATTTTCGTCGAAAGATAAACCCATTCCCGGACTCTCGGTGAGCTCCAGCGTCGGCCCCTCGACCGCGAAAGAGGGGTCATAGAGCCGGCTCCAGATCTGGAAAGGCTCTAGCGCGGGAGTGGCCGGAATCATCAGCAGGTTTGGGATCGCCGCTCCAAGGTGGCAGTTGATCTCTGGAATTTGACTCCCGTGCGGTGCCAGCAGGGCGTTGTGGGCGTTGCATACCGCGGCTACGCGCATCAGGCCCGTATAGCCGCCGACAGAGACGGGGTCTGTCTGTATTACCTGAACCCCGCCCTGCACGATCAGACGCACCACACCGGCCAATGTGTTTTCGCCTTCTCCCGCCGCTAAGTAGCATTCCGTAGCGGCGCCGATCATCATATCCCGCACCATGCGCAGATAGCCAAGTTCGTCGTTCATGCGGACCGGCTCCTCCACCCAAAAGAGGTCGTAGTCGAGCAGCCTCCTGACCATCAGAGCCGCCGTTCTGCCCTCCCAGTGACGGAAAACATCGACGAGCAGTTTCTTGTCTGGTCCAAGTGCCTGCCTGGAGCGGCGCACCTTCTCGACATTCTCGTCGGGGTCGGGGCCTGGCAAATGGATCTTGACGTGATCGAAACCGAGATCGGCGTGCAGTGCTACTTTCTCGGCCATGCGCTCTATATCCTCGTCTTCATAGCCAATACCGTCGGCGTAGACGGGAACCGCATTGTTATAACCTCCCAAGAGCCGCCATACGGGAAGGCCCGCAGCCTGTCCCAGCAGGTCCCAAAGCGCAATATCGATGCCGCAGATCGAGCCCATAGCAGCGGCCCCAGGGCCCTTGAACCTCCAGGCTTTATCGAACATCGCTTGCCAGTGGAAAGCGATGTTCGCAGGATCCTGCCCAACTAGCAGATCCTCAAACTCTGAGCGGATCAAGCGGGGATCACCACCCCGGCCGATGCCCACGCGCCCGTCGTCGGCATAAACGCGGACAATGGTCCAATCTCGGAACTCGCCCCAGTCTGCGGGGCCCCAGGGAACCCGGAGTGTGATCGCTTCAATTCCTTCGATGCGCATCCTTTGCTCTCACCTTTGGTTTTGGTCGCAGGTAATGGGAATTATAAAGGGCCTTTGGCGAGTTCAAGTCAAGCGCTCTAGGTCTCCCGGTCGCCGGGGCTAGCCAGCAAATGCACCGCATTTGCCATACCGCAAAATACATCATTTTCACCCAGGCACTGTCAGGTTGCGCCGTCTCTACTCGCAGCCAGTTCGGTATATAAGCGCTGGTGTGCAACTTCGCAAATCCCGCCATAGGCCAGATGCGCGCCTACCAGAACCCATAGTTACGGTAGATCTACGACTCGTTTTTCGCCGCTATTTTTTCAGACAATTCCCCATGAAACCCGTCCCAGTTCGCGGGATCGTTCCTGCTCGTACGAGGGATCTATATCGAATGCCCGGTCGAGCCATAATACCTCCCGCTGTTCCGGGGTCAGGGCCTCGAGCAAGTCGGAGCTCAGATAATCTCCCCACGTAAAGCGATGGTTGTCGATCGTGTGCGGATGGAAGAGCCAGTGGCTCATGTAGCGGCCGTTAGCGCTGCGATTGAGCCAGGTAGAGTGAAACAGCCAGGCTTCCCGTACGATCAGCTGATGCGGCCCGACCTCGAGAGAAATCTCGTCTTCGAGAATGACGTCTTGCCAGCCATCATCGGCCTGCGAGCCCGAAATTCCTTGTTGTGCCCTGCGTCTCGCCGCCGTCTCCCGAAGGGGATCGGGCGGTTGCGCGTGACTGCCGGGCACGATCCGCAGGCACCCATTTTCGCGCGCGGCGCCACTGAAGTAGTGCATGAACTCCGGCCACCCGGGCCCGCCATCGGTATGCCAGCCCACCGAGCGGTTGGGGGCTTGCTCGTTGATGCCGCCGTTGCGCAGGTAGATATCGTCGTCTCCGGCGAGTTGACGGGCGAGCTCGATGATCTCGGGGTGCAGGATGATTTGCATGAAGGGCAGCGCGTGATCGAGGGCACACCAGAAAGAATCGGCCAGTTGCGGCCGCAGCCGGAAGTGATTTCTCTTGCCGTCCGCCGGTCCCTCCGAGGGAGTCTGGGCCACCTTTTCGACAGCGGCCATACACGCCTCAGTGAGCGTTTCGGGGAAGGGGCAGTCGACGATTGCGAATCCTTGCGAGCGATACAGTTCGAGTTGTGCCTCCGTGAATTTCACTAAGTCGTCCTCCTTGGCTAACGTCCTCAAAAAGTAGAGGAATTACAAAAGGTTTTTCAGGGATTCAGGGCAAGTGCGGTAGCTTTCTTCTTGCCTTCGGGTCCGAAGGGCGAGCGCACTGCGCTTCTTTGTCGGCCCGGCTCGTCAATTGCGGATCCAGATCAGCCGCCATCCCAGGTTGGGAAGGTCGATCTTCGCAGTGCCCTTGCGCAGCGGGATAGCGGTTTTTTTCAGGGCATCGACTGCTGTCGACGCTGGGCGCAGTCCCAGTTCGTGCAGTTCCAGGCGCACAGTGACACAAGTCTGTTTGCCGCTCAGGTTGGCGATTGCGGCGAGCACGCCCCGACGCGGATGCCGGTACAGGCTGACGTGGCAACCCCGGGGACGAACCCGCACCCAGGCCGAATTGCGCCAGTAGGGAAGCCATTCGGCCCGGCGCCGATCGAAGGCGTCCATCGCCGCCCAGATCGAGTTGGTCAGGTCGAGCTGATCCGCGTCCGTCCCCGGGCGTACGGGCACGTCGTGAAGCAGGCTGAAGGACCAGGCCTGTTCGAAGGTGTAGGCCCTTCCGGCCAGCAGAAACTCGGCGGGGACCCCCCACTGATGTCCCATGAACTCGGCCCGAAACGCATCCAGCGGTAGCAGGCTACCCACATCAACTCCCTCGCCAACGCCCTGAAACTGCTCGCCATCCCAGTAGCTGCTCGCCCAGCCGAGGGTCGGGATCGTCATGCAGGTGGAGTTGTGGACGTTGATGAGTCCGTCGCGCCGTCGCGCCTTCACGACCTGGTGAATCCTGCGCATGGTGCTGCGGGCGGCAAAAATCGGGAAGCTCTGCGCAATCGACCCGTCGGCGCGCACGACGCCGCAGCCGTGTTCGGTGTTGCAGCAGCCGAAGGGATACTCGGTGCCGTCCAGATACACGCCGTCGACCTCGTAGTCGTCCATGACCCGGGCGATGCCGTCGACGAGCAGATCCTGCCAGAGGCTGTTCAGGCAAACGCGCCAGGCCGCCTGATCGGGCTGGGGCTGGTAGTGGAAGACCGGATAGCCGCCTTTGGGCAGAATCACGCAATCCTTGCCGATCGCCTCCCACTCATCGCTGATCTCAGAGATGAGAAAGCTGAAGTAGAGCAGCACCTTCAGGCCCCGGTCGTGGCAGGCCTTAACGATTTTGCGCACAGCCGCGGCGTGGGGCGTCTTCGTGTAGCCCTCGGCGTCGGTCCAATGCTCGAACAGGACCACGGTGCGCACGCCCGCAGCCACAAAGTTATCGAGGGCCCGGTTGGAGACGTTGAGCCGCGGTCGAAAGCCGGCCGCTCCCTGGTTGATGCATACGATGCGCTGCTCCCAGGCGTCTTCTGCCACGGGCTTTACGGGCGTGGCTTGCATGCCGAAGGTGTAGCGCAAGACATCGGTTACGAGGCCCGGTGCCAGCGCCTCGGCACGGTCTCCGTGGCCGGTGAAGGAGCGGCCCAATTGCTGTCCCGGGACGAGGGTCAAGGGCTCGGTGACGATGTTGACGCGGGCCACCACCGATTTGTCCGCGTGCACGATCTGCGTGGTGCGCGCCGCATCCCGCACCAGCCAATCGCGGTTCGACTCGGCAAACCAGGACAGCCCTTTCTCCTCGTCGCCCAGCCAAAAAAAGGGCCGAAAGCCCATATTCAGGTCGCGCTGGGGCAGCGAGCCCACGTTGCGCACACCGCCCCAGCTGCCGGGGAAGTGGTAGAAGTAGCGGGCCAGCTCGGCGTCCAGCGGCCATTCGATGGCCAGGCGTTCCAGGCGCACTATGCGCGCGGCGGCGATCGCCCAGTCGATGCGCACCATGCCGTCGAAGTCGACCTCGGCGCGGATGTCGACGAGTACGCCGGCCGCCGAGCGCAGCCGCGCTTCGATCACGACCTGGTCCCGGCCGGCGGCGGTCAGTTTCCAGCGGGCGCGTCCCCAGCGCAGGGATTTTCCGTCTACCTCGGCAACCGGGACGACGGGACCGGCCAGCAGTTGGCGGCCCTCCGAGACGATGGCCTTGAGAAAGCTGCTGCCGCCGAAGATGTAGTCCCGCCCCCAGCAGGAGACGCTCAGCTCGCCTGCGCGGCGGGTGAGCTTCAAAGGTGTGAAGGGTGCCGGCACCCGCCGGCTGAGCCCCGCCCGGGAGCCCATCCAGTCGAAGCGTCCCGGGGTTTTATCCTGCAGTATATCGGTGTGGAATCGAGTCCCGTGCCGGTCGATGAAGGTGGCGCGGAAGGCGCAGCAGCCGAAGGCTACGCCGCGGGTGTCGAAAGCGACTTCTTCGAGGCCGATGTCCCTGACGACGCGGGTGGCCTGCAGCTCGCCGGAGCGAGTCGAGTAGAGCTCCAGCTCCAGTCGTCCCCCCGCCGCG
>CAXFTV010000202.1:0-3598 GCA_964005845.1 uncultured bacterium | reverse complement strand
GGAGCGCGTCGCCGCCCAGGGCGAGGCGCCGCAGTTCCACGCCGATCTGAGCGCTCTGGGCGGTCCGGCAAATGTGCCGCTGGTCGACCTGGGGGACGGGAAATACCAGATTGATACAAGCATCGACGTAGCGGGCTCTGGAGGTCTGCGGAAAATCCGCATCTACGGCGCCCAAAAAACCCCTCAGCACACCTTTGAAATCCAGTTCTCCCATTCCATCGTGGTGATGCCCAGCGCCGATCTGCTGGTCTTTGCCGATGCGCTCAATCGGGAGTGGATGCTCGAACACAATACCCGCATCGAGCCCACCACTGCATCCATCGCCGCTTATCGGGGCGCGACTGCCTCCGCCTTTCATATTCCGCCCCGCACCCTGGGGGGATGGAATATGACCTTCCTGCCCTCCGCCCCCTTCGATCAGATCGGCTACAAGGCCCTGCGTTTCGCCTTTCATCCCGGCGATATGACGATGGAATCCGGCAGCACCTTCGAAGTATCAATTGCCAGCCAGCGGTCGGGCAATTGGGCCGCGGCCCGGAGGGTAGATCTGCTGAATAAATACCGGAGACCTCCCTATATCGATCTGGGGCTGCGGCAGTGGCAGGTGGTGGAAATTCCCCTGAAGGCCTTTTCCGGGTCGGGTGTCATCGAGAAAATCGGTTTTTCCGGCACCACCCAGGGGACCTTTCTGCTGGACGAGATCCGCCTGCTCACCGATAGCCCCTCGGTCACGGCCGTCCGGGAAGGCCTCGAGGCGAGCCTGCCGCAGCATTTTGCCCTGCAGCAGAATTACCCCAATCCCTTCAACAACAGCACCCTAATTCGCTTTGCCCTGCCGCAATCCGGTCAGATCAGTCTGGCGGTCTACAATCTGCTCGGGCAGCGGGTGGCGACGCTGGCGGAGGGGGTGTGGGCGGCCGGTTTCTACGCGGTGGAATGGGACGGCCGCAGCCGGGAGGGCGCGGCCCTGGCGACGGGGGTTTATTTTTACCGGCTGCAGGCCGGAGAGCAGACACACTCGCGCAAACTATTGCTCTTGCAGTAGTAGGCCGGGGCTGAAAGGGGCTGCCGCCGCCGGCTTTTCAAGCATCGAAGGCCGCTATGGAACGGAGATAGCCGGCGCTCTTTGCAACGGCTTCCTGCGGGCCGGTCAGTCCGGCAAACGCCTGGTGGATAGTTACGTAGCCGGCGTAGCCGATTTCTTCCAGCGCCGCGAAGATCGCCGCAAAGTCGATGCCCCCCGCCTGCCACAGCGGAATCTGATCGAAAGCCACCTCGCCGCGGGACCAGGTGGACAGGTTGTTCTCGCCCTCGTCTTTTATCAGGTGGTTCTGCAGGTATACATTGAACATATGCGGCGCGAAGCGCCGGATGGTCTCGGCGCCGTAGTCCTCGCCGCACAACTCCAGATTGGCCGGTTCGTAGATGAGGCCGAAGTTGTCGCGGCCGACCCGGCGCACCACCTCCAGGGAATCCTCCACCCGCTCGAAGAGGCTGCGGGTATGACTCTGGTGGGCCAGCTTCATGCCGCGCTCGCCGGCTTCGTCCGCGGCCCGTTGCGCCCACTCTATATCTTCCTCTTTTTTCATGGCGATGCGCAGCAAGTCGGCCTCCAGGGCCTGGGCCAGATCCAGATAGGGCGCGATGTTGCGCAGCGCCAGGGGCCCTGCGTCGCTGTTCTCGGGGATGGGAAAATCGCCGGTGACCATGGAGACGGCCAGTCCCCTCTGGCGCAGTTGCCGCTGCTGCCGGGCGACTTCATCCAGGGAGGTGTGCACCCCCAGTTGCGAAGCCCGCATACACACGGCCTTATAGCCGTGTTCCAGGGCCAGGTCCGCCAGTCCCTCCAGCGCCATTGAGGCTTCCCGTTTGGCGTGAAATTTCTCGGCCACGCGGACCGAAAGCGAAAGCTTCATAAAGATTGGACTCCTTTTTCCCTCGTTTTTCCGCCGCGCGCTGGGCCCGCGCCGGGCTTTGTTTTTGTATTCAAAAATATATAAAATACAATTAGATAAGTCTGAATCAGGTATGCCAGAGTTGCCTTATTATAGATCCTTCCATAATCTCTAAGGGTATGGCATAACTTAGAGATTATCGCAAAACCCCCTGCAGCCGCGCTCGGGCCGCCCAGCGCGTTTTGAGATAATCTCTTAATAAAAACAGGGAGTAGATATGACACAAGCCGCATCCCCTCTGCCCACCTGGGATTTATCGGACCTCTACAGCGGCGTCGACGACCCCGCGATAGAGCGGGATATCGAAGAACTGAAAGAGCGGGGCAGGACCTTCGAGGCGCGCTTCAAAGGCAGCATTGCACGCGCCGATCTGGATGCCGTGCATCTGCGCGCCGCGCTGGACGAGTACGAATCCTTGCTGCGCGCCGAGTACCGCCCCCAGGCCTTTGCCATGCTGCTTTTTGCGACCCACACCCAGGATCCACAGCGCGGTGCTCTGCTGCAGCAAAGTCGCGAATTCGGCAGCGCCATGGCCACCCATCTGGTTTTCTTCGACCTGGAAATAGGTCAGATCCCCCAGCCCGCGTACGATGCCATTGCCGCCAGTCCGGAGCTGGAACCCTATCGGCACTACCTGGACCATCAACGCCTCCTGGCCGCCCACAACCTCTCCGAGCCGGAAGAGAAAATCCTGGTGGAAACCGCCAATGTCCGCGGCAGTGCTTTCGGGCGTCTTTTTACCGAAGTCAACGGGCGCAGCAAATTCAGTCTGGATATCGACGGCGAACACAAAGAGATGACGCAGAGCGAAATTCTCGCCCTGCTCTATGCCCCCGAGCGCACCACCCGGCGGGACGCCGCCGCTGCCATCACCACTGGCCTGCGGGAAAACGCCCACATCGGCACTTTTATCTACAATACCCTGTTGCACGAAAAGGATGTGCTGGACCGCCTGCGCGCCTACGCGGGGCCCGAGGAGAGCCGCCATCTGGACAACGAGTTGAGCGCCGCCGTCGTCGACACCGTGGTGGAGGTGGGCGTCGCCAACTACCCTACCGTGGCCCAGTATTACGAGCTTAAACGGCGGCTGCTGGGGCTGGAGGAACTGGCCCATTACGATCGCTACGCTCCGCTTGGCGGGGTCCAGACCCACATTCCATTCGACCAGGCCAAGGATCTGGTCCTGGAGGCGTTTGGCGAGTTTTCTCCCCGTCTGGTCGAGATTGCCGAACCCTTCTTCAGCCGGCGCTGGATCGATGCGGAACTGGCCGAGTTCAAGCGCGGCGGCGCCTTTTGCGCCGGCGTCACTCCCGATCTCCATCCCTACGTGATGATGAACTATACCAGCCAGCCGCGCGACGTGATGACCCTGGCCCACGAACTGGGGCATGGCATTCACGACGTGCTGGCCAGCGGCAACCACCTGCTCGACTACCACCCGGTCCTGCCCATGGCCGAAACCGCCAGCACCTTTGCGGAAATGCTGGTGTTCGACAAGCTCCAGGCCAGTCTGGACTCGGAAGCGGATCGGCTGTCCCTGGTTTGCAGCAAGATCGAAGATACTTTTGCCACCGTGTTTCGCCAGATCGCCATGTATCGTTTCGAGCAGCAGGCGCACCGGGCCCGGCGCGCGCAGGGTGAAT
>CAXFTV010000201.1:0-4968 GCA_964005845.1 uncultured bacterium | reverse complement strand
GTCGGTGGGAAACTGATCCGTATCCCAACCCAGCAGGTAGTCCCCTCGATTGGCGTCTATGCTGCCCAGTTTGCCCTCGGCGGAGGCCACCGTCAGATCGTGCTCGAAAGAATGGCCGGCGAGGGTCGCGTGATTGGCTTCGATATTCAACTTGAATTCGTCGAGCAGACCGTACTTGCGCAGGAAGCTCAGCACCGTAGCAGCATCGTAATCGTACTGGTGTTTGGTGGGCTCTTTGGGTTTGGGCTCGACCAGTAATGTGCCCTTGAAACCGATTTTCTTTTTGTAGTCCACCGCCATTCCCAAAAGGCGGGCCATCTGGTCCTGTTCGTGCCCCAGATCGGTGTTAAGCAAACTGGAATAACCTTCGCGCCCCCCCCAGAACACATAGTTGGAACCTTTCAATTCCAGGGTGCACTCCATGGCTTTTTTAATCTGTGCCGCAGCATAGGCAAAGACATGAGCGTCCGGATTGGTACCGGCCCCGTGGCTAAAACGAGGGTGCGAAAACATATTTGAAGTGCCCCACAACAGCTTTACGCCCGTATCCCGCTGCAACTTCTTGGCCAACCCGACTACTTGGTCCAGCCGCTTGTTGGTTTCTTTCAAATTGTCCGCTTCCGGCGCAATATCGCGGTCGTGCCAGCAGTAAAACGGCGCCCCCAACTTGGCGATGAACTCGAAGGCCGCCCGCATGGTATCCTCGGCCCGCTGCATGGCATCGCCGGCCTCGTCCCAGGGCCGCTCGTATACCGGACCGCCAAAAGGATCTGCCCCCGTTCCCTTGAAGGTGTGCCAGAACGCCACCGAGTAGCGCATGTGTTCCCGCAAGGTTTTTTTGCCGACCACTTCGTTTTCGTCGTAGTACTTAAAAGCCAGCGGATTCTTTGAATCCGGTCCTTCGTAGCGAATCTTTTTTATTCCCTGGAAAAACTCTTTCATAAACCGTGCCCTTTCTCCGCGCCCATCGCGGGTTGGAAGTTTTCCAGATAGGCTTTAAAAAACACTTCAAAATCGGCACTCAAATCCCCACCTATAGACATTTGTATTTTGCTGAGCCGACCAATGAAATCCCGCCCCCTCCCTATGCACCTCAGGACAATTCCAGGCCCCCTATTCCGGGGTTACGTAGGCGGCCGTGATCCCACCGTCGACGACAAAGGAGGTTCCAGTGATATATGAGGACTCATCTGCAGCCAGAAACAACACTGTCTGGGCGATTTCCTCAGCTTTGCCAAAGCGCCCCATGGGGATGTGGACCAGTCGGCGCTGGCGCTTTTCCTCGGTGTCCAGATACTTCATCAGCAACTCGGTCTGTAGCGGGCCGGGGCACAGGGCATTGACGCGAATGTTTTCGCGCGCGTGAATCACGGCCAGCTCGCGGGTCATTGCCAGCACGCCGCCCTTGCTGGCGGTATAGGCAATCTGGGGCGTGGCCGCGCCCAGCAGGGCCACAAAAGACGCCGTATTAATGATGGAGCCTCCCCCCGCCCGCCGCAACGCCGGAATGCCGTACTTGCAGCCGGCGAAAACCCCCTTGAGATTGACTGCCATGGTCAGGTCCCATACCTCTTCGTCGGTATCCATGGCATCGCCATCGTCGATGTGCGAAATACCCGCATTATTGAATAATACATCCAACCGCCCGTAGGTCGATTCGGCGCACCCCACCATGTTTTCGCAGTCCGCCGCCAGGGAGACATCGGCTTTGACACCGACCGCCTCCCCCCCCTGTGCGGCGATCTGGTCAACGCTCTGTGCAGCGGCTCCTTCGTCGATATCCACGGCTACGACCCGGGCCCCTTCGCGGGCAAAAAGCAGAGCCGTCTGGCGCCCGATGCCGCTGCCCGCGCCGGTAATTAAAGCTACTTTATCGCGCAGTCGCATAGATCCTCTCTTTCCCACAATTGGACAACGTAAATCAACTCGCGGCCGACACGACCTGGTCCGCCCAGGCCCGAAGAAAAGCCCTGCGGCACGGCCTCGCCAGCATAGCTTTGCACGTAGCGGGGAGCGAAACCACAGCTCTTCAAAATCGGGTGAATGAGGCCCAGATCTTCGCAATGCACGTTCTGCAGTACCTTTACCTCCACCATTAATCGCCTTATCCCGCAGATTTTATCAGCACACCACCACCGGCTCCCGCTCGAGCCAAATGTCGAACCTGGCCTTCACGCCCTGCTGAATTTCGCCGGCCAGATCCAGCACCTCGCGGGTGCTGCCGCCGCAATTTATCAAGGCCAGAGCATGGCGGCTCGAAATCGCGGCACCGCCGCGGCTGTAGCCTTTGGCGAACCCCGCCTGTTCCACCAACCAAGCCGCGGCTATCTTGATCCCTTCGGGGACCGCAAATGCGGGTATGGAGCCCCGGCCCCCCATTTTCTCCCAGCAGCGCTCCAAAGTGCGAAACGCTCCCTCCGATAAAATTGGATTGAGAAAAAACGAACCTAGGGAACGCGCATTTGGATCTGCCGGGTCAATGACCATGGACTTTCTTCGCCGCAGTTGCAGGACCGCAGCGCGGACTGCACTCAGCACCGGCCTTCCCTGCTCCAGCTTCTCCACCTCGATGCACTCCTCGACATAGCGCCGCAATTCGGGGTACTGCAGCTGTGCCCGGCCTTCCCGGCGCAGCCGATAACTGACCTGCGTGATTATGTAGCGATCTTTGTCGGCGCCTTTGAAACGACTCTGGCGATAGTTGAAATCGCACTCCTCGGGTGCGAATTCGACTGCGGCAAAGTTTTGCCGGTCCAGGGCCGCTATCCGGACCAGGGTTTCCCGCACCTCCTGGCCATAGGCACCCACATTCTGGATCGGCGTGGCCCCTACCAGACCGGGAATGCCCGACAGGCATTCGATGCCCCCCAGGCCACGTTCGACGCAGAGCTGCACCAGGTCATCCCAGTCTTCTCCGGCACCGGCCCGCACGGCAACCCACTCGCCCTGTGCGGCAAAGGCCAGCCCCCGCAGCTCGATCTTTAAAACCAAACCATCAAAGCCCTGGTCCGCAAAGAGAGTATTGCTGCCGCCGCCCAGTATTTGGACCGGCAGCCCCTTTTTCCGGGCCCAGGCTAGGTGCTCGCAGAGTGCTGCGGTGGTCCGGCAAACGGCAAAATAGCGCGCCGGACCGCCCAGTCCCATAGTAGTGTGCGGCGCCAGAAGCACATTTTCCCGCCGGACAGACTCTGGTACCATCTATATTTTCCCACCGGGTTTTGTCGTTTGCCCGAAGGGCAGAAATACCATCGCGCTCATTGGGGGATATTGCCATGGAGGTTATAGGAGCGGCGCTACCTGGCGCAAAATATCTGCATCCTCTGTGAGGAAATTTCACTGCGGCCGAAATTTCCCCAGGATATCACCGCTGGCCTTTAAGCCTTCCTGCCCTCTCCGCGCAACCTGGATGCCAATTTTTTTGTTCGCCCTGGCAACGCTCCACCTCTGCACCGCCTCCTCTAAATCGTCCAGCCCTGCTCAGGGCAGAGCCAGCGGCCGGGTCAGGAACCCGTTCTGGTCGGCCATAAATGTATTCCAA
The DNA here is from genome assembly GCA_964005845.1 of uncultured bacterium. Taxonomy (GTDB): domain Bacteria; phylum Latescibacterota; class UBA2968; order UBA8231; family UBA8231; genus CAXFTV01. The sequence goes on along the minus strand of CAXFTV010000201.1, from coordinate 1,430 downwards.
CCCGGACAATTCGGCCAGCCCGAGGTAGATTTACCCACCGCGAAACAGTTGCCTGGTCGGCTATATCCCGCTCCTGCTAAAAATCGACAACTGCAAAGGCCTAACTAGAACAAAGGCCTTTTCGCTTTGTTCTGCCAGTGGACAATCCAGCCCATTTTTTCCCGGCACCACCTCATTTTTCATCAATAGTTGCCCGCTTCGGCCAGCTGGCGAAATCCCCTAGTGGTCGGCCTTAGTTTATTTGCTTAAAATCTTATGTAGTCTTGCACCCCAGGCAGCAGATTTTGCCCCGCCTACAGTATCAATGCCAGGCGCCTGCCCGGTCGAGCTGAACGACCGGATTGACTCGCCTGCTGCAACGGCCATCACAAGGGATTTATGAACTCGCTAAAGCACGACCGAACAGCGCCTTATGCGGCCCACGAAATGCCGCCAGACTGGATGGACACCCCAGAAACCGAAGAGGAATAGAAGGTGAAAAAGAAAATATATCTGGCCAGCCCCTACGGTTTTTCGGCCCAGCAAAAACAGCTCCTGCTACCGCCTTTTGTCGAGGCGCTAGAAGCGCTGGGAGCCGAAGTCTGGGAGCCCTTCGCACGCAACAACCAACTCGATTTTTCGGCTGCCGGCTGGGCCTACGAGGTGGGACAGAAGGACCTGGGAGACGTCGTTGCGTCCGACGCCATCTTTGCAATTGTCAACGGCACTCCGCCCGACGAAGGCGTCATGGTAGAACTGGGTGCAGCCATTGCCCTGGGCAAAAAGACCTTCCTGTTTAGAGACGACTTCAGAAAGTGCACGGACTGCGAACGCTACCCGCTGAACCTGATGTTGTTCACCGGCCTGCCCGCAGCAGGCTGGGAAGCCTACTATTACACCGCTATCGAGGAGCTAGCAGCGCCGCAAAAAGCCCTGTCCAAGTGGCTCAACGGCACACTGGAAAAATGCACTCATGAGTGAAATCATCCTGGTCAATGTCTCTGGAACCGACAAACCCGGCCTGACCGCCTCGCTGACCGCCATTCTGGCCCGCTACCAGATCAACATCCTGGACATCGGCCAGGCGGTCATCCACAATACCCTATCACTCGGCCTGTTGATCGAAATCCCGGCACAGTCCGAACCCTCTCCGATCCTCAAAGATCTGGTCTTCAAAGCCTACGAATTGGATGTCGATCTCCACTTCACTCCAATATCTGCGCCAGACTACCGGGATTGGGTCGAACAACAGGAAAGCCAACGCTATATCATCACCGTCCTGGGACGCCAGATCACCGCCGCGCAAATCTCCCGGATCGGCGGCCTTGTCTCCTCCGCCGGCCTCAACATCGACGATATTTCCCGCCTCTCCGAGCGCATTCCCCTAGAACCCGAGACCCGTCTCCGGCGGGCCTGCGTGGAATTGACGGTTCGCGGCCAGCCCGCCGATC
>CAXFTV010000200.1:0-4060 GCA_964005845.1 uncultured bacterium | reverse complement strand
GCTTCTTTTGCTCTTTGGGATCTCGATCAAGAATACGTTGAATTACATCGGGTGGAATACCCGGTTGAAAGAACGCAAGAGAAAATGCAGCAGGCCGGCTGGCCAACTTATGTGGCCGAACGTTTGAGCCGGGGAGAGTAATCCCGGAGACTTTGTCATGAAGGGCCGCGTCCTTCGAGTGTCTGGCATGCAGTGCCTGGTTGAAATAGGCCCGGTTCAATGGATTTGTCCCTTGCGTGGACGCGTCAAAGCCGGTCAAAGAAAGAGTACCTCGCCCGTAGTTGTCGGCGATTGGGTCGAAGTGGAACCCTCCTCTTCCTCCTCTGGGATAATTGCCAAGGTTTATCCCAGGCATTCCAAGTTTTCTCGCGTCGCCAGCGGTCCAAAGTCCATTGAACAAATAATCGCTGTCAATCTTGATCAATTAGTCGTTGTCGTCGCCACCCGTCAACCCGCCATGCGATTGGGGTTTATCGATCGGGCCGTAGTCATGGCACTTAAAGGGGGTATGCAGCCGGTAATTTGTATCAACAAGGTCGATCTCGACCCAGAAAGTCAGAGCGGGCAAATTGGGAATGTTTATAGCGATATAGGATACCAGGTTTGTTTGACCAGTGTGGTTACGGGATCGGGGATTGATGATTTCAAATCAGTGCTAAAAGATCGGGCTTCTGTGTTTGTGGGGCATTCGGGTGTAGGTAAGTCGTCGTTGCTCAACTGTATTGATCCAGACTTTTCCATTGCGACAAAGTCGTTGATGGCAAAACACGACCGAGGGCGACATACAACTGCAGCTGTACAACTCTATCCCCTGGGTGCAAATGGTGGTTATATTGCAGATACTCCCGGCATAAAAGAGTTGCAACTCTGGGGAGTAGATGAAACCAATCTAATCGAATATTTTACCGAAATGACTCAATTCGTTTCCGGATGCCATTTCAGGGATTGTAGACATATTTATGAACCTGAGTGCGCCGTCCAGGCCGCTTTAGAGCGGGGTGCCTTTTCTCGGGTTCGCTACGAGGGCTATAAGCGGATTATGAAGCAAATGGTGTATAAGGCCGATGTCTGAAATATCGATAAGGAGTTTGTTAGAGAGCTATGGGCAGCAACTGGGCTTGCGTCTCAGGGCCGGGGATAAAGGGCTGGACCAGACTATAAGCAGTAGTGATGTCCAGCGTCCGGCCTTGGCTCTTACTGGATTTGTGGACTATTTTACCGTCAATCTCGTGCAAGTTCTGGGAAATTTAGAAATCCAATATCTCCGCAGTTTGTCCAAAGAAAAGCGGCGTGCAGCGCTTGAAATTATTTACCAATTTAAGCTTCCCTGTGTTGTTGTTACCGGTAAGGGGAGAATAGTTGCAGAGTTGAGGGCCTTGGCCGAGCGTTACAATATTCCCTTGTTGAGTTCGGAATTTGAAACCACAAGATTCATTCATTTGTTGCATTTCTACCTCGATGATTTCTTTGCCCCTCAAGTTACCTTACATGGGACTTTGGTCGATGTATACGGAATAGGATTGCTGTTCACCGGTCGTAGCGGTATTGGCAAGAGCGAGGTGGGTCTGGATCTGGTGGAGAGGGGGCACCGGCTGGTCGCCGATGATACGGTCATAATTACGCGAAAATCTCATGGCTTTCTCATGGGAGATTGCCCCGATATTTTACAGGATCACATGGAGATTAGGGGGATCGGGGTCATAAATGTCAAACGCATGTTTGGCGTCAGGGGCGTGCGTAGACAAAAACGAGTCGAGGTTATGGTTCGACTCGTCGATTGGGATAAAAATGCCGAATATGAGCGCATCGGACTTGAAGATACGACTCATGTTATACTCGGAGTTGAGATCCCCGAAATTACGGTTCCATTATTCCCTGGAAAAAATATAACCGTAATTGGTGAAACTATTGCCCTCAATCATCTGTTGCGCCTCGATGGCTACCATCCCGCCCGCGAATTTAATGGCCGTCTGGTCGATCTTATGCGGCGCAAACAGAAAGATTAAGGGACGCCGCTGAATAAATTATCAGGGATAATTCCGGGGAGTAGTTGCCTATCTAATCTGGTTATGGGAAATGGTACAAAAATTGCTTCAATAATTTAACCTTTCCCATCCCATCTCTGGATAATGTGATGCCAAGACGCTTTTTTTTTCATTTTCTTTATTCTTCCCTGATCCCTATGTCCATTTGTTGGCCAGCTTGGCCCCAAACTACAGGTGAGCAACTCGAACCAGAAATGGAAGAGTTTTTGCGCGAACAACTTACAAAAATAGAACGTTGGAACATTGATAAGCTTTTAAAAACTGAAAGAGATATTGATTTACAACAGAAAAAAAGGGCTATTTTTAGTAGCAATCCCGAAGAGTTGGCTTTGTTGGCAGAGGATGAGGATAGCGGAGTTCGCTTTCAAGTTGCGGCCAATCCAAATACCCCCATTGATTTTCAGTTGCTATTGGCCAAGGATCCAGTGTCCTACGTAAAAAGCGGTCTGGCTATGAGTCTGGCCTACGATCCGCTCTCTTCCAAAGAAACTTCCAAGCTGGTAGAGTCCATAGCGCTGAAACTGGCGCGCGATGATTCGCCACTGGTTCGCCTCGCCCTAGCCGAAAATCAAAAAATTCCAGGCGTGGCGCTCGATCTCCTCGCCAGTGATTCGGATTTTGTCATCAGGCACCGTCTAGCGCAAAATTTATATATTTCTCAAGATGCATTGGCGATTCTAGCTGAGGATAATTTTCAATTAGTCCAGGCCGAGGCTTTAAAGCACAGAAATATGCCGGTTGTTTGGCTGGAAAGAAAAAGTGAGGATCCCTCTGCGGTTATTCGTCTCGCCGTCTGTAAAAATGTCAATGTACCATTGTCCATTCTCGAGGTTCTAGCGGGGGATAGCGATCCTCTGGTGCGGCGGGCAGTATTGGACCACGATAAGACGTCCTTGAATATATTGCGCAAATTGGCAGCTGACGAGGATTTAGATATCGTAATGGCAGTAGCCGGGCATCCCAATGCGGATCGTGATTTACTTGTCCAATTAGCCTATGACAAACGGGATAAAGAAATACGAACTATGGCTCAGAAAAGACTGGAACCCTTGTTGAGGAGTGAAATTCGCGAGGATATACTCGAGCGTTATATAGCAAAATAATTGCAGAGTTCATAGAGATCTAACAGGGGGCAGAATTCGCGATAATTCTGCCCCCTGTTGCTATATATGGTAGAAAAGGTCCACTATATATATAGGAGTGAATTGAGGTCCACAATTTTTTTTCCGCTACTAAGCTTGGCCTTTTGTCCGAAAAATAGGGGAGATTTTCCTGCCCCTAAAAAAATGATTATTAAATTATTTATCCTTTCAAATATTTAGAATGTTGCACCCGTCGCAAGGCTAAGTTAATTTAGATAAATAACTTTCTGGGGTTTGCCATGTTGAGAGAGCCTCCAATTGGCGTTGCAATCATTGGCGGGCGGAATATTTCAAATCACTGTGCGGCAATTACTAAAGTCGGTGCTATTCGCCTTGTTGGAGTTGCTAGAGAAGGGAAAAACAGACAAGATTTGCCACCTGGGGTACATATTTTTTCCAGTTATGCGGAAATTTTAGATAATCCCCATGTGCAAGGGCTTATATTCCTTACTTCAGCAACTGAAAGAGAGTACTGGATTGAACAAGGTGTACTTGCTGGAAAACATATACTATGCTCGCTGCCCCCTGCTTCGAACTGCGGACGGACGCGTGAGATAGTTGAAAGCTGCATTAGCCAGGGGGTTTACCTGAGTTTATATGCGGGATTTGACTTCCCAAACCACAAAGCGACAATCAGCAGTATTATTCGCAAGAGAAAAATTGGTACTTTTTTATATTTTGATATGAAAGTGGTAATTCCAAGTGCAGCCCTTCTCCATGAGCGGGAAGGGGCTCTTCTTCTATATGCCCTGCCGTATTTATACTTTTTTCACCTATTTGGAGAGGCAGACACCATTAAGGCTCAAACCCGGAGTCTGGGAAAAAACCGGCCCACTGAAAATTTAGCTATTGTTCAAATTAAATTTATATTCT
>CAXFTV010000199.1:0-5025 GCA_964005845.1 uncultured bacterium | reverse complement strand
TATCTGCTGGAAGATTCCTGGTCGGCCGGCATTATGAGCCTGCGCCAGCCCATTGAACTGCCGGTCGGCTTCGGGCCGCGCCCATCCATGTCGTTTTTCCTCTACAACCAGAACGGTCAGCAGGCCATTGCCCGGCCCCACCTGGACGGCGGCCGCTCCGAGATCCCCCTTGCCGCATCTACCGGCCATACTCCGGAAATGCCCAAGTACCACGCCCAGTCCATCTGGGATGCGCAGACCAACGCCCCCAGCAACAACTTTATCTACGATTTCGACGTATACCGCTTCAATGTCAGCGACAGCTGGCGCCAGGTGCTTGCACATGATGCAAAGGGGGAAGTCCAATCCGGCTCGGTGGCCGCACTGGCCGCGGCCTTTTCGCAGGGCTGCGAAGTCAAGGTGGGAGTACGCGATTTGTGCCGCGACCTGTGCCGCGAGGCCCGCGGCCATGAGATATTCGTGCAGGCGGGATCTTGCTATTACTACACCGCAAAAGAACTCTTCATTGCCGGCACCCACCCCCTGGTGCGAGCGGCGCCGACGGTACCCCTGCTCTACCAGAGCCGCGCCTGGGACTTCGGCTGGCTCATGGTGCGCTCCGACGGCCATAGCGCGTACCGGCGCTGCGATCCATTCACGCTAGAATTCGAAGATATCGAAGGCCACTACGCCATCCGCTGGTTCGTGCGCTGAAGGAGTATATTCCCGCTCAAACTACTTGGCCCTGCTGCATACCGGCCAGCGGAATGCCGGTGTCCCGTGCCGTGGCCACCGTAATCGAGCGCAAATCTTCCGGCTCCAGGCTGTGGATATTGGTCTTGCCCGCCCCGCGCGCCATCATGCTGGCCTCGCCCGTACAGGCGGCGAGAAAGTTCAGCGCCGCCGTCGCGTATTCGTCGAGGGCGTAGCCGGCGCTGAATTCCAGCTGATTGGATCCGACAATGCTGCCACCCAGGGCCAGCCCCATTGCAGCTCCCAGCACCACTACCTGTCCCCCGATACCGATGACTTTGGCGGCGTCCGTACCCGAACGCACGCCGCCAAAATAGCCGATGTCGATCTGCTCTTCTTTTTTTAATTCGCGCAAAAGTTTTATCGCATCGCGCAGAACCGGGAGCTCGAACCCGGCTTCCAGTTCCACCCAGGACCTGCCCAGCCCCCGGGTCCCGTCCAGCAAGAGCAAATCGCAGCCTTGCTCCAGGATAAATGGAATGGCCGCTGGCAAAGCAGCTGCCCGCAGCGAAACCCCGAGCAACTGCTCGTCGTGGGCCCGCACCAGTTCCACCGCCGCAAAGCGCGCGCCCATATTGTACACCACCCCGGCCGCCGCCGCCGCCGCTGTGCCCACCCCGGGTTCCACCACCTGAATCCAGCGGCATCCACCCTCCAGCGGCGCGGCGCCCAGATAGGCGCAATCGCCGTCGCGCAGGGCCTGGGCCAGCCCCTGCTGCACCTCTACCGGCGCGCGCTCAAAGCCGCCGACCAAAAAGGGAGTCGGGAGGACCAGCGCGGCACCCAGCTGAGTGCGCGTGCGGCACTCCTCGCGGTAGGGATCGATGACCAGGCGAGACAGGTTGGCCGGCAGAAAGTGGATATCGTCCAGGGTGGCCCCGCGCTCTGCGGGGAAAGGGTTGTCGCGGTTGGCCAGACGTTTGTCCAGCATGGACAGATGTTTGGGCATCTCGTCGGGCAAGGTCCTGGCCATGATGAAGATGTCTTCGCGGGTATTGACCGAATATTCGTGGGTGCCGTTCTCCGCATCGCAGCGGAAACAGCGCGCCGCCTCTTCTTTGGCCTCTTGCAGCGTGTAGGTGGATTCGATCTCGGGAAACTCGACCGGGTTTTCGCCCACCCCGTGAAAGGGTTGTTCGATGCGGTTGAAAATTTCCCACTGCGGATCCTGCGACACCGGCACCCGGCGGGTGCGGTAGGGCGTGCTGTAGGGGAGCGGATTCTCAATGCCTTCCAGGTAGGCTTTTACGTAATAGGCACCCCGATGCCCCAGATACATGGCATTGACAATAGTCGAAGGACCAAAAGCACCATCGCCGGTGGCAAAGACCTTTGCGCTCTCGACCTGCGTCGTCTCCGGGTCGGCGATGATGTGCTCGTCCCGCATGAGCCCCAACCCTTCGAGTTCGTCGCTGGCCGTTTTCTGCCCCACCGCGGCAATTACCAGGCCGCATTCGATATCGTGTTCGGAATCGGCGATTACCAGGGGCCGGCGACGGCCGTCTGCATCGGGCTCGCCCAGCTCGGTTTTGACACAGCGAATCGCAAAGGTATCGCCAGCGGCCACCGCCGCCACCGGCTGGGTGTGGTAGATAAATTCGATATTTTCTTTGATGGCGCCTTCCAACTCGTCGCGTCGCGCCGGGATCTCCTCGGGTCCGCGGCGATAGAGCACCTTGACCTCTTTGCAACCGGGCAGGCGCAGGGCCGCACGGCAGGCGTCCATGGCCACGTCGCCGCCGCCGATCACCACGACCGTCGCGGGCATCTGCGGTCGCCCACCTGCATTGACCTGGCGCAGAAAAGAAACCCCGTCCACGACGCGTTCATCCCCTTCCCCGGGGATCCCCATCTTTTTGCCCCACCAGGCCCCGATAGTCAGCAGCACCGCATCGTGTTTGGCCTTTAGCTCTTCCAGGCTAATGGCCTCGCCAAGGGCATGATTCAAATGTACTTTTATACCCGGACAGTGCTTTAGAATCCGCTCGATGTCCTCCTGGATGACGTGCATCGGCAAGCGGAAGGCGGGGATGCCCCAGATCATCATGCCCCCCAGCCGGTCTGACATTTCGTACACGTGTACTTCGTAGCCGGCTTCGGCCAGATCCTGGGCGGCGGTCAGACCAGCCGGACCGCCGCCGACGATGGCGACGGTCTTTTCCTCGCTAACTGCCACGGGCGGCAGGTGGAAATCCGGCCCCAGTTTGTCCATGATGAAACGCTTCAAATTGCGAATTGCGATTGGCCCATCACTATCGGCGCGGCGGCATGCCGGCTCGCAGGGAGCATCGCAGACGCGGCCGCAGATCGAGCTGAAGGGATTGGTCGCCGAAATGGCTTCCAGCGCCCCGACGAAATTTTCCTCCCAGATATAGGCTATGTAGGAAGGTGCGTCGGTACCCACCGGGCAGGCCACCTGGCAGGGAGCCGGAACGAAGTGGACATCGTTGGTATCGTCGATCAGTTCGAGGGGTATGAAGGTCTCGTGGCTACTCATCTGGGGATCAGAATCTCTCTGTAAGCAGGGGCTTTAGATCGGCAAAGGGCTTGGGCTTGCGGCGGTACTCCGGCGCATAGGGCAAGCGCGTGATCGCCGCGGCCTCGGGGGTAAGGGCTACCAGGTCGCGGCGCGACAACTGGCGAAAATCCGCATAGCCGAGCCCGTCGACCACCGAGGCCAGCTGCCAGCGGATATTCTCCAGAAAATGGTGGATATTGCGCGCCTCGACCGGGATATCATAGCGCTTTTCGTGCTCGGGATCCTGGGTGGCAATACCGACCACGCAGGTGCCCACATGGCACTGCATGCAGGAGATGCAGCCACCGGCGATAATCGCGGCAGTGCCCACGGCCGTGGCGTTGGCGCCCAGGGCCAGGGCCTTGGCCACGTCCACCCCGTCCTTGATACCGCCCATGAGGACGATCGGCAGCTCGCCGGCGCGGCCGATGTCGGCCAGTCCGTCCATGGCTTCCTGAATGGCCGACAGGGTCGGAATGCCGACGTATTCGAGCACCTCCGAGCTGGAGGCGCCGGTGGACCCCTGCGAGCCATCCAGCTCGACGAAGTCGGCACCGGATTTGAGCGCGATCTTGATGTCGTCGCGCACCCGGCCGGCCCCCATTTTGAGACTGATCGGCAACTTGTAGTCGGTGGCCTCGCGGAATTCTTCGATCTTGATAACCAAATCGTCGGCCCCGAGGATATCGGGATGGCGCGAGGGCGAGCGCAGGTCGATACCCTCGGGAATGCCGCGGATAGCCGCCAGTTCACTGGTGACCTTCTTGGCCATGAGCTGGCCGCCGAAACCCGGCTTGGCGCCCTGGGAGATATAAATCTCCAGGGCGTTGGCGCGCAGCATATCGTGGATATTCCAGCCCAGCCGGCCGCCGAGGCACTGCATGATGATCTGCTCCGCCGCCTCCCGCTGTGCGTCCATGAGTCCGCCTTCGCCGGTATTTTCCGTCGTGCCGGAAAGTCTGGAAGCTATGGCCAGGGCCACTTTGGTAGACTTGCTCAGAGCGCCGAAACTCATGGGCGCGATCATCACGGGCATGCTCAGCGACAGCGGCACGGCGCCGCTTTTGTCGCCAATTTTGGTACCCAGTTCCACCCTGTCGAGGACGTCGGGATCGGTGCCAGCCGCGGCCAGATCCTCTTTGAAAGCCAGATCCGAAAAATGCGGCAAGGGCCGCGAGGCACCGTAGCCGCGAATGCGGTAGCGCCCGATCTGGGATTTGATGAAAATATCCTCCTGCACCTTGTGGTTCCAGTACTGGGCGGTGCCCGAAAATGTGAAGAAGGGAATCGGCCGGCGGCGCGCCTCGTCTTTGTCGTAGCGCAGCTTTTTTCCGGCATTTACCACCTTTTGCAAGGTCCCCTTGAAAGAAATCTGGTGGGCGTCGAGAAACTCCATCACCGAACTTCTATCGTCCTCAGTCACATCCGTCTGGACGGCGTCCGTACCCAGCGACTTGATGGTGCTGCCGAGGTAAATTTCCCCACCGATCATGTCCTCCCCGAGCTTTTCGCCGGGATCCCCCAGGATGATAATCCGCCCGCCATACATCATGTACCCGGCCATGAAGCTGGCATTGCCCGCACAGCAGAGGGTACCCGCCTTCATGACCTGGCCAGCGCGCGAGCCTATATTGCCCCTGACGATGACCTCGGCACCGCGGATGGCCAGGGCGGCGATGGCGCTGGCATTGCCCTTTACCACCCCGGTCCCCTTGTACATATTGTCGGCCAGCCCCCAGCCGGCATTGCCCGCCACTTCAAAACGCGCGCCGTCG
>CAXFTV010000198.1:0-2742 GCA_964005845.1 uncultured bacterium | reverse complement strand
TGCCAGGGTATCGAAGGCGAATTTTTCGTCGAGGATATCATCCGCCGGGTCGCGTACAAAGCTAAAGAAGAGGGCTCTTCTGGGCCTGCCATCCCGGCGTTTAAAGGCCGCATGCCACAGCCGCGTATCCCAGATAATTACGTCGCCAGGAAGGGTATGGACTGCAAGCGCGCCGGGGATTTTGTCTGCCTCGATGCGCAGGCGCGGGCGGCCCCGGTCAAAGTAGCCAAACTGCTGGAAAAGTGCCCTGCTGTAGGCGGGAAGATGTGTGCCGGGAAGCAATTTTAGGGCCCCTTCTGCGGCGCTCATTTCGTCCAGGTAAGTGGTCACTTTGACGGTGCCATGGCTGCGCCCCGGATGGCCGTCGGTGTGCCAGGGCGTGTCGTCCCTGTTAGACCAAATATCACAGCCGAGATAGAGTCCTCCAGTGCCCCACAGATCGGCCATGGCCAGGGTGATTTTCGGGTGGACCACAAAACGGGCGAAAACCGGATCTTTCTCCTCGGCCGCCCTAGCGGTGCGGGTGCCCGCTTCGCCAAAATAGTTGTAGGGTGCAACGGTTTCCATCAAGCGATTATAGGCCCTTTCCAGGTTTTTCCGCTCCGCGGTGGCGAGACAGCCGCGCAGAACGACAAAACCAAAGGCAAAAAAGCCGGCTACTTCGTCTCTGCTCAGCATCTCTTATTTTCAAGCTCCAAGTTTTTCGGCCAGGTGGCAAAAATCGCTCGCTACCAGATCAAAGGCCGGATCGCTTTCCAGGTCCGGGTTGCCAGCGGGGCCATATTCGAGAGGGCGGGGGACGAAGATGGTTTTGAAACCTACTGCCATAGCGCCGCGCAGGTCGTGGATATGGGCGGCTACCATGCCAATCTGGCCGGGGGCCAGGCCCAGCATCTCGGCGGCTTTCTGGTAGACCTGGGGATCGGGTTTGTAATGGCGCGCCAGTTCGGAGGATAGAATACAATCCCAGGGCAGGGCGGCGCGCTTGGCCATATTGGTGAGCAAAGCCATATTGCCGTTGGAGAGTGCCGCGATCAAAAAGCGGCGCCGCAGGCGGGCCAGACCCCGGGCGACATCCGGCCATGGATCCAGCCGATGCCACACCCGGTTCAGGTAGTCCTTGTCGTTTGTGTTAAGTCCCTGAATAGCAAACTCTTCCAACAGCTGGTCGAGAATAATGCGGTGCAGTCCGTCGATCGAAGTCCAGGGCAGGAGGCCACGGCGCACCCGGTCCATGGCTGGTTCGTAGCCACGCCGCCAGGCGTCGGCAAATTCGTACCAGTCTACTTGCAGGCCCCGTCGGTGGCCAAGTTGTTCACCGGCAAGGGCGATAGAAGTGCGCCAGTCAACGACGGTGCCAAATACGTCGAAGGTGAGTGCTTTTATCGAGGCCAGATTCAAGCTAATTCCTCAGGGGCGGCTACTGCGCAGGGGATTGAGCGGCCCAAAAGGCGCTTTTTCTACGCTTCTGACCTTCAACCAGGAAATGTACGGCGAACCTGCTGCCCCTGCACTGGCAAAATCGCAGAGCTTGAGTTTGCGGCCATCCGGAGCGGTGTATTCCATAACTACCACGGTGGGCAGTTCGTCGACATTGGCTAGCAGGCGGCCTTTCATGGCGCCGGCGTCCAGGGCCGGAAGAACGGCGGGATCCATAGAATTGAGGCGGCGGTCATAGGTCAAAAGTACGGGGCCGCGAAATATGGAAGTTTTGCCGCGGGACTGCTTTTCACCGACCCAGAAATGGAGTGAGAAATCCAGCTCCAAAACTATTTTATCGCCTCGTTGCCACTGGCGCTCAAGTTCCAGGTAGGTCCCGGGACTTATGCCCTTCACCGGCCTGGAATTTAGGGCGACGCGGGTGCGGGCCGACCAGTAGGGTATGCGCAATTTGAGGACGAAGCGACTGGGTTCTGAGGGGGTAACTTTGATTTCGATACGCCCACGGCGGGGGGACTCGGTGCTTTGCTCCAGCTCGAGGTCAATGCCGGGAGACAGCCGGGTTTTTAGGGTGCCCGGGCCGTACCAATTGAGGGCCAGACCCTGGGGACAGCGCATTAGGGCCCAATCGCTGACGGTGCCGAGGGCCCGCGGTCCATTGACGCTGCAGCAATTCAGTTCGGGAGTACCTTCGCGGGCCTGGAAGACTATATCGTGGGCGCTGGCTTTGCGCACCCCGTCCATGGGGGTATTATAGGTGACCCAGCGGCCGGTATGGGAGTGCAGGCCAAGGCCTGAATTGAGGGTGGACAATTCAATTTCATCCGCGACCACCGAATTGCCCGTCAGGCGCAACATATCGATACTAAAGGCGATCCAGGCGACGGTGCAACAGGTTTCGATAGCGCCCTTGTGGTACGGGTTGCCCTGGGCTTTCTCACCGGAGCTAAAACCACCGTTGTTGTGCCGATCGAGTTTTACGATGCTCCACCAGATGTGTTCAAAGGCCTGGCGGTAGCTCTCTTCTCCAGTGAGCCAATAAAGTTCAACCAGGCCCTGGATGGGGTGCAGGCTCTCCCAGCGGGGTTTGGGAATCTTGAAGAACTCATCGCCGGCCAGGGCCGTGCGCAGGTAGTCGCCGGCCAGCGGCCCCCTTTCATCTTCTGCGGCAAATTCTGTGACGATCTGCTGCGCCATTTCCAAATGGGACGGGGTTTTAGTCTTGTGGTAAAGCAGACAAAGTGAGTGCACCACTGCGAGATTCATTTCGGTGCTGCCGCTATCTACCAGTCTGCGCCGTTT
>CAXFTV010000197.1:0-5268 GCA_964005845.1 uncultured bacterium | reverse complement strand
CCGCAAGAGTGCAGCGGCCCTGGAGGGCTTTTTGCCTGCGCAGCCCGGATCGGGGCCGCACCTGGGAGGCGCATCCTTCCCTGCTGCCGGGGCCGGACGGGGGCGGCGGCATTCTGGTTGCCAACCTGGGCCACGTGCGCTTCGCCAACGGCGTCCTCGGCGTCGCGGCCAACGCCTACGACAGCGATGGCCGCAATCGCGCCAATTTCTACACCAGTCACGACGATGGTTTGAGCTGGGAATTTCTCAGCACCATCGTCGCGGCCGACCAGGCTCGCAGCGGCGGGAGCGGTGGCGACGAACGCCCCCGCTTCACTTACCTGGGCGCACATCAGCTGCCCGACGGCCGCCTGCTGTGCAGTATGCACAGGATTCCAGGCAATCTGCCCTGTATCAGCTTCTCCGCCGACAGCGGTTGTAACTGGTCGCCCCCGCGCCCCATCGTCGGGCCGGCCAGCTACGCCCTGGAACTCGGCGGCGAGCAGCCCGAGTTTCCCCGCGGCGAAAGTGCCCCGGGCGAGAATCACCCCGGTTTTCAGCGCTATCGCTCGCCGGTGGCCCGCGTGCTGCGCGACGGCCGCATCCTGGTGCTTTTTGGGCGCCGCGGCGTGCGCGCCGTGGGCGGCAACGGCATCCACGGCGTCGTCAGCGACGACCTGGGCCAAACCTGGAGCAAGGAATTTATGGTCTGGGGCCAGGGCTATGCCACCGATGGCGGTTATCCGGTGGTGACCGAGTTGCGCGATGGCCGCATTTTCACTGCCTACTATGCCACGGTCAAAGAACGCGACGAACGCATCCGGGAATACGAGTGCGTGCGCCACATCCGCTCCTCGACATTCCGGTTGCTCTAGTCAGATACACGCCGATTGCCGGGTATAGTCTCGCAGGCCGGGCGCCATCCCCCCCGCCGCGGGGGCACTTGGTCTATGAACGGGGCGGCTCTCTGATCAGCAGCACCAGCACGATAAAACCCAGGGGAGCCAGGGCCAGCAGGCCCATGGCCGGGCGCAGGCCGAAAGCATCGGCGGCTAGGCCGATGCTCAGGGGACCGGCCACTCCGCCCAGGATGGCAGTGCTGTTCATCAGGATGAATATGGCGGATCCAGCCCGGGGAAAGAGATCTCCGGCGTATCCCAGCAAGGTCGGATAGACGCCGGAAATGCCCAGCCCCAGCACCGCTAGCCAGAAAGTGGTGGACAGGGCGCCCAGGGGCAGTGCCGCCAGCAGCAGACTGCCCACGCACACCAGCCCGGCGACCCAAAAATAAGGTTTTACACCCCATTTGTGCAGCAGGCTGAATACCGCGATCCTTCCAACCGACAGAGCCACGGCAAAGAGCAGCAGGCCAAAGCCGCTGAAGGTGCGGCTGGCGCCGGTGGTCAACTCGATGAAGTAGGGCAGCCAGTTGCCCGCTCCGATCTCGACAATAGCAGTCAGAAAAGAGATCGCCATCAAAAGTACGAACACGGGCTGGCGGGCGACGTCCCACAAGGGTTGGCGATCCTTTGCCGCAGCTGGGGTCGAAGGGCCGGGCAGAGGCGCGAACAGGGCGGCCACGCCGTACGCCAAAATCAATCCGTTGAACAACTGAAAAATTATCCGCCAGTTCCAGCCCAGTTGCAGCAGGCCCAGGGTCAGGAGGATAAAAGCGACCATGCCGATGTGAAAAAAGGCGTGGAATATCCCGGTTACCCGGGTGCGGTTCTCGGGATACAGGGTGCACAGCAACGCGGTGAGCGGCGCCGAGATCATCCCCCGGCCCAGGCCCGCAAGGAAGCTGCCGGCGATGGCCGGCCACGGGCTCTGCACCAGGGATATCTGTACCAGACCCACTCCCTGTAGCAAGGTGCTGAGCAACAGCAAGAGGCGGAATCCCAGGCGATCCGCGGCCCAGCCCGACAACAGCGAGGTGAGCACCATGCCCCAGAGAATGGCGCTGAGAAAGAGCCCTTTCTGCAATTCGCTTTGCAGGCCCAGATCAACGGCCAGGGCGCTCAGGCAGAGAGCCGGAGCCACCAGCAGAATACTGTTGGCGGCCATGCAATAACAGCACAGTACCAGAATGACCTGCCGCGGTCGTGCTTTTGTGCCCATCTGCTCACCTGTCCGATTCTTTAAGTAGCTGCGGCAAAATAGAGAAACGCCAGGGCGGCTAGGGCCAGCGCCGCCATGGAAGGGCGCCGGCCGAAGGCAGCGGCAACCGCGCCGATGCCCAGGCGGCTGCGCAAGCCTGCGGCGATGGCGGTGCTGACCAGTATTGCAAATATGGAAGGGTCGGCCTGGAGGAAGCGATCTCCGACATAACCCAGGATAGTTGGAAAAACTCCGGAGATACCCAGTCCCATAAAGCGCATCGAGAAAATCGCCAGTCCCGTATCGGTGGTAAAGGCCGTCGAGATCAGGCGGGTGCTGCGCCAATCCGGCCGCAGGAGAAGCAGAATGACTTTCGGCATACCTGCACCAGTCCAGCAAATCCTGGCCGGGCCGAATGAAGAACGCGAATTCGCCCCGTTCGCAGCTTGGTCCGCCGGAAAAGCACCTGGGTCTAGCTGCCTGTGCGGCCTCTCAAACTAAAGCCGTCCGCCTTTCTGGTCAACAGTCCCACGCGCCTTGACAGGGCCCCGGGTCCCCTGGATATTCTGGCCACCGGAAGATGCCGGAAATCCGCATTCTGCGCACCTGAGGAGGTCTCTGATCACGATCCTGGAACTGGGCTCGAAACGCGAGCTGTTCGTCGATTACTATCTCGTCGAAAAACTCGCCGGCAGGCTCTGAGCGAGGCCCAGGCCGGCGAGCTCGAACTCCATCCGGGAGCGGGCGAAAGGAAGGGCTGGGATGATATCTCGGACGCCGTGCTGATGACCACTCGAGCCGGCTCTAGGCGCTACGATTTTACTTTCAGGGAAAGCTTTATAAGGCCGGGAATCGGTTGCGGCAATTGGACGAGCCGGACCAACTATCCGGCGCTCGGAGTGGTGCAGACTGGTGCGAGCGAAATGTCGCTCTACGTACAGCGCGAATACGCCCAGCCGACGGCCTACCTGGAGCGCTTTGTCCTGCGGCTCGACGGCTTTTCTTCCGTGCGCGCTTCCTTTGACGGGGGCGAGGTTTTGACCAGACCCTTCACCTTCAGCGGCCGGGCCCTGGAGATCAATTATTCCACCAGCGCAGCCGGGGGGCTCCGGGTCGAAATCCAGGATGCCGCTGGCAGCCCTGTTCCCTGTTTTGCACTCGCCGAGTGTCGCGAGATCATTGGCGACGAGATCGACCGGGTGGTATCCTGGCAAAGGGGAGGGGAGGTCGCCGCCCTGGCAGGCAAGCCGATCCGGTTGCGCTTTGCACTGCGCGACGCGGATCTATTCGCGCTGCGCTTTAAACCCTGAACCACCTTCTCCGCGAAGGATCTTTTTCGCGATGGTATTCCAGTGAATCAACACGTGCCAAGCGGGCGCCAGCTATTGGGGGTGACCCTGGCTCTTTTTACCTCGTACACCTGGGCTACAATTCCGATTATTCTGAAACTCCTGGTGCAGTGGGTGGACGTTTATACCCTGACCTGGTTTCGCTTTCAGGTAGCGGGCCTTTTGCTGCTGCCGCTGGTGCTGCGCCGGCAGGGGGCCTGCGCTGGGATTTTCCGCTTGCGCGGCGTCCCGCTGCTCCTGCTGATCCTGGCCGTCGTGGGGTTGTGCGGTAACTATCAAGCCTATATGTCGGGGCTGCGTTTCGTTTCTCCGGCTACGGGGCAGGTCGTTATGCAGATTTCGCCCCTGCTGGTGATGCTGGGTGGTCTCTTCGTTTTCGGCGAGGTTTTCAGGCGTCTGCAGTGGCTGGGATTTTTCACCTTGATCGGGGGGCAGATGCTGTTTTTTTACCCGCGCTACAGCGATCTTTTGGACCTGTCCGGCAACTATGCCCTCGGTATTTTTCTGATTTTTCTCTCGGCTCTTTTGTGGGCCCTCTACATGTTGATGCAGAAACAGCTGCTGGTTTTTCTGGCGCCCGAGGCCGTGCTGGGTGCGATCTACTTTTCCGGGGCGGTTTTTCTACTGCCCTTTGCCGCGCCCGCAGCCGTGTTCGCGCTCAATGGGATACAACTGCTGCTGCTGCTGCTTTCGTCGGTGTTGACGATGATTTCCTACCTGAGTTTTGGCAGGGCTTTGGAATGCGTTGAGGCGTCTCGCGTCGGCGTAATCATCGCCCTGATGCCAGTGCTGACGGTGCTGAATATGGGGCTTGTTACCAGTGCGTTTCCACAGGCTCCGCTGGCGCCGGAGCAGATGACGCCGGTGGCCTGGGGTGGGGCCGTGCTGGTGGTCGTGGGGGGCATACTGGGGGTCGTGGGCAAACGCTGAAAACGGCCGTCTGGCCGGCTCTTGATGGCGCGGGTAGTTGTACATATATTGCCACCTGCCAGGTAGCGCCTGGCAATTCTATAAATTGAATTTGCCGTTCGCCGCCGCATCCGTTCCCCTGTGCACCGGGTAGTCGCAATGTCCGGTAAAAAACCACCTGCCGCCCTTTCTGGCGAGCGGGCGATGTCCTGGACTGGTTTATCTGAATCGCACTGTTCGAGGGGAAAACGCAGGGGCGGGTTGGACGGCGGCGGCCCTCCGGAGGAGTCTTAAAATGGTCCAGATGACAGACCTCAACACGACCGATATCATCGATGCCATTCGCCTTGGTTGTCAGTCCATGGGGCGCATGTTTGACCCCGAAGACGACAATTTGCCCTACTTCCGCGTCATCGCGCATCCCGAGGCCTATCTGGGCATGCCCATGCCCGACCACGTGCCGGGCCGCCATATCAATGCCCTGCTCAATGCCGCGGAGGTCGCCGGCATTGAAGTGGACGAGGAGGTCATCGACAAACACGCCGCTGCCAATTACCTCTCGCTCAGTGGGCCGGTGGCTCTGTCCCTGGGCCGTCAGGACTGCAAGGGGGCTTTAAAAACCTTCCATCCCCACCACATACGCGAGACCTTTCACGCCCTCTACCCGCTGGTCCAGTACCGCAACTCAGAGCGGGCCCAGAGTTGTGCCGCAGCTTGTATCGACGCCGTCTTCGAATACTTCGACCTGGAGGGAGACTGGGACTACGACCGGCTCGAGCGCGAGCACGGCCTCCAGTGCCACCGGGACGGCACTTTTATCCCCGGAGTGGCCCGGGCCATTGGTCCCCTGGTCAAGTACTACCGCGCCAGCGGCTACGGCCCCGCCCTCGAACTGGCCATCGCACTCAAGGAAAAGGCCCTCGCCGAGGTCTTT
>CAXFTV010000196.1:0-4014 GCA_964005845.1 uncultured bacterium | reverse complement strand
CGCCTGCTCGATGGCGCAAGACCCTTCCCCTCCAAGGCGGTGTTGATCACTATTGATGACCCCTATCGCTCGACCTACGAAAAGGCCTATCCGCTGCTGCGGGAATTCGGTTTTCCCTTTGTCCTGTTTGCCAACGCAAGTCCCTTGTACAGCGATTCAGAAGCCTATATGACCTGGGAGATGCTACGAGAGATGCATCGAAACGGGGTCGCGATTGGGAATCATACCTACTATCATCCCCATATCGGGCAACCGCAGAAGGGGCAGGACCGGGCTGCCTATGCCGCCTGGGTACGCCGGGATCTGCAAAGGGCCCAGGAGGCACTTGCGAGCTACGGAATTGAAACCGATTTGTTGGCGTTCCCTTTTGGGGAATACAACTCTGTGGTGATCGAAGAGGCGGAAAAATTGGGATTGGGTCTGATGTTCACGCAGGATGAAGGGGCGGTGGATGCAACCACGCCCAGAGCCTTGATTCCCCGGGTGGCGATCGTGGGGGCCGACCTGGACATGGAACGGTTTATCTTCAAGCTTAATCTGGCCCCCTTGCACGTGGCTGAAGTGGAGCCCGGCCAGGGTTTTCTGGGGCAAAATCCGCCCGCTTCTTTCGCGCTGCGAATTCTAGAAAAGGAGCGCTATCGGCCCGGTATAATCAATATGTTCATTTCGGAGTGGAGCCGCGTCGAAGCAAGCTACGAAGGTTCATCCGGACGTCTTTTCTTTTTGCCTGAAAAGCCCCTGACGCGGCCGACGAACCGTCTCATTATCACTGCCAGGGAGCGCGATAGTGAACATTTTTCGATATTTTCACGCCTCTATTCTCTGCCATTTGAATCTTTTGTGAACGGCGGTATTGAGGACTAGGAGTCTACCTTCTCAATACCGCCGTTCCATTCTTAAAGCGCACAGCTGCGGTTTTGCCCGCGGGATTGCCCGCCCTGCGGATCATCTTTTCGATGCGCTGGATGCGTTCCTCGGTAGGTGGGTGGGTGGCCAGTAGTTTGTCCAGCTTGCTCTTTTGTCCCCTTTCCAACTGTTTCAATTTTTGGAAAAAACTCAACAATCCGCGGGGGGCGTAGGCGGCGCCGATCAGGTACTTGACGCCGTATCCGTCAGCTTCGCGCTCGTCGTCGCGGCTGAAGTGCGCCTGGGCGCCGGCGCCGATCCAGCCTGAGGTCAGGCGCGCTATTTCGTCGGGATCTTCGCCCAGGGCAAGACTGCTCAGTAGTGCCAGACCGTACTGGGTCGCAAGCTGGTTGGCCGAGTGCCGCCCCACCACGTGGCCAATTTCATGGGCCAGGACCCCGGCGACTTCGGCCTCGTTTTCGGCCAGCAGCAGCAGGCCGGTGTAGACGTAGAGAAAACCCCCGGGCAGGGCAAAAGCATTTACCTGATCCGGGTCGTCTAATACGGTGATGGCGTAGGTAATGCCGGGGCGGTCGGCCAGGCTTTGGCGCATCATCGGGGCGGCGATTTGGCGGATGTAGGCCTGCAACTGGCGGTCGGGGTGGATTTTTTCCCGCGCTTCGATTGCTGCCGCCATTTTTTCGCCGAGCTCAATTTCGGTTTGCAGCGGGACCAGGGCGGCACCAAGTTGCTGGCGCACCGCCGCACAGCCGTTTAACATGCCGCCCAGCAGCAGGGTCGCCAGAACCAGGGTTATTTTCCGGTTCATCCACGTGCTCATTTTCTCTTTTCCTTGTTAAATGCAATGACGCGTTTCTGGGGCGAGAGATTGATCTCGTCAAAAACGGTCCCCGTCCGGGCGTCGAGAACCATTGCTACCGCACCGGCCACGTCGGCGGGCAGGATGTAGTTGGTTGGATCGTCGCCGGGGGCAAAGTCCAGTTCGTCAAAGAAGGGCGTGCGCACCATGCCGGGGTTGACGATGGATATGCGCACGCCGGCGCGGGCGTTTTCCTCGCGCAGAGCCTGGGCAAAGCCGCGCAGGGCGAATTTACTGGCACAGTAGAGCGAGCCTTTTTGAGTGCCCTGCAAAGCGGCCTCGGAACCAATGAAAATCACATCGCCGCGCCCGGCTTTCTTGAGGGCGGGAAGCAGTGCCCTGACCACAAAGGCGTGACTGGTGAAATTGAGATCCATGGCGGCGCGAATCTGGGCGTAGGAGAATTGCTCCAGGCCGCCGAAGTATCCCCGCCCGGCGCCACAGATCAGCGCGTCTATTGCGGGGTGGGCGGCAACGAGGTCGCGCAGGTGGCCCGGCAGGGCGTCCAGGTTGGACAGATCCAGGGGGTGGGCGAAAAAATGCGGCGCCGAACATTGGAACTTGCCAAAGTCCCGCGCCAGGCCCACGACCTGATGGCCCTCGCCGAGAAGCTTTTCGCAGATGGCCCGGCCGATTCCCGAACTGGCACCGCTAACGATAACTTTCCTAGCCATTTCAGTTGCAGACCTCCAGGGTAGAAGAAGGGCAGGGGAAGAACAGGCTTGGCGGAATGTAGCGGAGCAACTCGCGGGCGCAGAAATCGTGCATTTCGCGGGCTCTTTGCGTCTGGTAGGAAACCATGCCCTTCTTTTCTTCCAGGGCATGGGCAAAGAGCTTTTCGTCCGGGTAGAGCTGGGACATGGTTTTGTAGTGGTCGCGGGGCAGGCGGAACTGTCCCAGACTCACCGAATGCAGATGCTCGATATTTAAGCGGGCAAAGACCGTGGCAAAGAGCTGGGCATAGTGCTCCTGGTAGTTTTCGTGCAGAATCAAGGGATCAAAGCGCAATCCCACGGGCCAGCCGTGCTCCTGGAGTTGCTGCATGGCTCCGAGGCGGCGTTGCACCGGCGGCGTCCCAGCTTCCAGGGCTGCGGCAACTAGGGGCGGGGTCATACTGAAGGCGACGATACAGTTGGGCAGGGCATCGCTTGTCAGCAAATCGGTGATGCGCACACTCTTGGTGCGCAGCTCGAAGAAGGCCCGCGGATGGGCGGCAAAAAAATCGCGGAACGAAGAGACGAATCGGGTAGTGGCTTCCATTGCCAGGCTGTCGCAGTCATAGCCGGAAAAAAAGTAGGGGCTCTGGCCGGGAGCAGCGGCGAGAATTTTTTCTTCTAAAGCGACCTGGAAGTCTTCATAGTTGACAAAAATTACCATATTGGCCGATCGATACATGCCCTGGAGAAAGCAGTAGCGGCAATCGTACACGCAGTTGAGCATGTGCGAGAAATAGTAGTTCGGTTCTCCACCGATACCGTACTCGGGCGGGGCTTCCAGTACCAGGCGTCCGTGTTTAGAGGCGAGGATCAGAGCTGGACGCTTTTTTTGCAGCCGGAAATCCTGCGACCTGGGATTGAAGATTTCGCCGTAGCGGGTGCAGGATATTTGAGTGGCATTGGGAAAGCGGCTGCATATTTTGCGGACCCTGGGGTGGTTGCTGATGGCTTCTTCTATGTAGATAAAGTCGAACATGGCAAAACAGATGGAGTTCCAAATTTTTACAGTCGTTGTCAATAGTGGGGTGCGAAAAAAATTCCAGCCAGATGGACGACGAACTCAGACCTTTCCCGTCGCCTTGAAGATGCAAAGAAAAATAACGGGGAGCAAGGGGCACCGGGGTGGCAAAGTTCAGGAAATCATGCCCTTTTCCCCCAGCACAAATGGAATGGAGTCGTTTAGCTTCCGCAGCTGGGCAAGTACCTCCGCAGCCTTTTTCAAGTCCCTGAAATCCTGGTGCGCCAATGGTTGTTGTGGAGCCAGGGTGCAGTGCTGCTGGAGCAAGCGGCGGAGCTGGTGCTGCTGGGCTACGGTGAAGTGCCAGTGCTGCAAAAAATCGGCAAAAAAAGGGGGTTCCCGGCCACGTGCCGTAAGTTCCTGGACAAGGGGTGCGAGAAGCTGGACCAGGGCGTCGATCAGTTCGAGGTGCTTGCCGATCAGGGCCTCGACCTTTTGCGCCGATAAGCGGTGCGGGGAAAACTGCGGATTATCTGAGACGATTTTGAGACAGTGGATCAGCGCGTGAGGCGCAAAGCGGCGGGCGGTGGTGCAGAAACCGCTCGCTTCCATGT
>CAXFTV010000195.1:0-15599 GCA_964005845.1 uncultured bacterium | reverse complement strand
CCCCTGTGGCGCTACAGGTACTGGAGCACGAGGTGCGCCGGGACGGGCGCAGCGGGGCCTTTAAATCGACCCACCGGGGGCAGATCCAGTTCATGGCCATCAAGTCGGGGCACGCACCAAATTTTCGTTTGCCGCCGCTAGACAATTGGGGCCTGCCCCTAAAAATTTCGCCCTGGTCGGTCGAAGAACCAGTGGCGGATTTGCCGCGCCGGACCCGGGGTTGGCGCATGGGAGATCCCCTGGCCTATATCATCGATTTTCGCGATCCAGCGGATACGTCTAGAGTCGATTTTCGCATTTATTACCAGGACGCAGGCCACATCCCCGAGGCATGGCATTGGGTCGAGAGCGCCGTCGACAGCGTCGATCTGGCCATTGTCACCGTGGCTTCGAGCAATCTCATCGGCCAGCGCGAGTTCATCCGGAAAGTTCGCGCCCATATCAAACCACGGCATTGGCTGCTGGGTCACTGGGAGGATTTTTTCAAGGTCTATTCCCAGGATCCGGAGAGCATTTGCAGCGTGCCTTTTACCAACCCGGAGGGCTTTGTGAAAAAGTTGTTGGAGGAGGGGGTCGGTGAGGAACGATGGGTGTTGCCAACACCGGGTACCGTACTGAATTATTGAATTGCCGAAATGGCCTGGATATATAAAAAAATCATGGCGGTAATCAGGAGTTTTGCCATGCTCGCGGTGGTGGCAAGTGGCTTGGGCGCCGAGCCCATCGGCACCGTTGGAGTGCACTGGTGGGAACCCGATCTGGCCCAGGTGCGCGGCGATTTGGCCAATAACACAGGCGGGGAATTGCGGCGAACCCAGAAGCTACAGCCCTATGTGTCGCTGCGGCTGCCCACGTGCTGTATCTGGCTGGATCTGATGTATCAGTATTACGCAGGCGAGGGCCTCGAGCGGGATTTTACCCTCAAATTGCACAATACTGGTTTGAGCGGGGGGCTTATGCTGGATCCTTTCAAGATTGTATTACAGGCGGGTGGGGGGGTAGAGACCGCTTATCTGATTCGGGAAGGCGAGGCGGTGGCCGGAGAGTCCACTGCGCGATTTGCCAAGATGGATTGGGGGCTCAACGGAATTCTGGGGGCGACCTGGGAACCCTATCCCAGAATTGGTCTGGACTTGCGCGTCGTGTGGCGCTGGCGTTTAGAGCCCCAGATACAGGGCCTGGAATACGATTTATCGGGTCGTACGCTGAATCTTGGGGTCGCCTATTTTTTCCGCTAGTCAAATGATCCGCCAGCCAATTTGTGAGAAGCTGGGACTGAGACAGGAGTCTTCTCGGACCCGCAGGGAAAGGCTTTTCCCTCAAGTCCCCTGCTGGACGGGGAAAGTGGCAGCCAGGTGAGCGATGCTGAAATGGCGCCGCCAGCCTGTCGTGGTCTCGTGCGGACCATGGACCAGTGCTGCCAAAAAAACCCAAGCTCGGACTGCTGGACCGGGAGCGCCGTGTATGGGGCACTGGCCCAGCAGCAAAATTCCTCTGAGGGATATAGGCTAAAACGCGCCGGGTTTGAAGTTCACTTCGATTTCTCGCTTGAGTTCCGGGTCGACATTGGCCCCCGAGGCGATGAGGCAGACGGTTTTGCCGCGCAAATCGGGCCCCAATTTCAGCGCTGCGGCCAGGGCGCCCGCCCCCGCGCCCTCCGGCAGGAAGCCGGTATGCTGCAGGTACAGGCCCATGGCTTTTTTTAATTCGTCGTCACCGACCAGGACCATCTGGTCAACCACTTCCAGCATCAATTCTACGGCCTCGGGAATGGATACGCGCACCGCCATGCCGCTGGCGAAAGTGTCACAGTTTTCGCTGTTCACTGGACGGCCTAATTCAAAGGATTGGGTCATGCAGGGGGCTTGATCAGACTGTACGCCGATGACCTGGATTGAGGCGTCGCAATCTTTGAGCAGCGAGCCGATGCCGCCGATCAGGGCGCCGTTGCCGACCGGGACGATTACGGCGTCGACCTCGGGTAGTTGCTGGAAGATTTCCCATGATATAGTCGAGGTTCCGGCGTATATTTCCGGGCAGGACCCGTCTTCGACAAAGAGCGTATCGGAGGGCAAGCCACGCCGCAGCAGCAATTCTTTGGCCTCGTCGATATCGCGGCCGACAAACTCTAATTCGGGTTCGAAACGACGCAGCAGATCTACTTTGCTCCGGTCGCAGTTGACCGGCACGCCTACCGTGAGGGGGATCCCGTACTCGCGGCAGGCAAAGGCCATGGCGGCACCGTGATTGCCGGTCGAGGCGGTTAGAGCACGGGAAATGTCGTCCCGTTGGGACAGGGCGTGAGCCAGGTTCAGGGCGCCGCGTACCTTGAAAGAGCGCAGGGGGTTGAGGAATTCGTATTTTACCAGGACGCGGGTGCCGCTCAGTTCGGCAAAGGCTGGTTCCTCTCGCAGCAATGCCGGTTTCAGGTGTTTGCCTATCACTTCGGCGGCGGCCAGGGTCTGTGCGCGGGTGGGGCGGAGTTCGGTCATCGCATTTTCCGGACAAAGATGGTTTAGGGGTATTGTTTTGAAAAAAATATAAATTAAACTTAGCTGATCTGAAAGGTGAGGCGGTGCTTGAATTTTAACGGAGAAGGACAAAAGATGAGTAAAAATCACTATGATTTGATAATTAATGCCGGCCGGGTGTTCTGTGCGGCTAGCGGCTTGGATGGACCAGGGAGTGTTGCGATGCGGGGCGACCGCATTGTCGCTGCAGGTGCAGCTGTGCGGGGCACAGGGGCCGAAGTCCTGGACTTTCCCGATGATTTGCTACTTCCGGGTTTGGTGGATCTGCACGCCCACCCGGCGCGCGAAGGATCCAAGTACGGCGTCGACCCCGATGCGTGTTTTTTGCCGCGGGGGGTGACGACCGCGATGTCTCAGGGGGACGCGGGGGCCAATAATCTGGCCGCGTACCAAAAGCATACGATCCGCGCTTCGCAGACTCGGGTAGTACTGGCTATCAATCTGGCGGCTCCTGGTGAATCAAAAGCGGAACAGGGATGCTTTGAGCAGCTGGAAGATGTCGATGTCGAGGCCTGCGTCCGCGCTCTAGAAGCCAGCGGCGAGGAAATATGGGGAATTGCGTTGAACACGGTGAAAAGTTGCTGCGGCGACAACGATCCAGACGAAATCCTGGCGCGGGCCCTGGAAGTAGGTGAGCGCACCGGTAAGCCGCTGTTGTTCGGCAGCCGCGGAGAAGAGGATCGGTCTCTGGCCGGACAGCTTGAAAAACTGCGCTCTGGAGACGTGCTCACCTATTGTTTTAACCCGCGGTCCGAGGGGTTGCTGGAGGGGGGGCGGGGGCGTGACGAGGTATGGGCAGCGCGCCAGCGCGGGGTGCTTTTCGACGTGGGGCATGGGATGAATTCTTTCAGCTTTGCGGTAGCCACAGCGTGTATTGAACAGGGCTTTTTGCCCGATACCATTTCCACCGATCAGTATCTTAGACACGTGGATTCAGTGCCGCAACACGATTTGCCACGGACCATGGCGAAATTGCTGGCCGCAGGCATGCCCGAGGCAGAAGTGCTGTCAAGGGTTACGGCCCAACCGGCCCAGGTGCTGGGATTGGCGGGGGAAATAGGCACCCTGGCGCCCGGGGCCTGTGCCGATTTGACCCTTTTGCATTGGAATGGGGAGGCACTGCCGCTTCGCGATGTTGCAGGAGAGGAGCGGGCGGGGGGGTGCTGGGAAGCAGGTCTGGTAGTCCGGGGGGGCAAAGTGGTTGCGGGGGAAAAGAAGTGATACCCCGCTTTGTCTCGACCAGTAGAAAACCCTTCCATCCTCGGTGTGCAAGGGGCCCTGGGGACGTAAAATTGCGCCAAAATGATACCGCACCGCTTGGGGAACCAGCAAAAGGTCCCCTGGACCTTTTCTCAGGCGGCGAGAATTTTCTCGTAGACTTCGGTGTGTTCGCCTTCCTGCTCATCGGGATCGGCCAGTTTTAAAAACAGGGCCTGGCCCTTTTTCTCCCCGGCAAGCTGGGGGATGCCGCCAGCTTGTTGCGGGTCGCCGCCGCTCCAGACCACTTCGCCCTCCCGCAGATAGATGAAGGAGCCCTTGTATCGCGCCGCCAGTTGTTCCCGGTTGTCGCGGTAGAAAAGTCCCTGTTCGGCAGTGGTGCGGCGCAGTTGGGCAATGCTTTCAGTCGGATCCAGTTCTTGCGAATCGAATTCGGCAACGGGGACCTGGAGATCGCCTTTATCAAAATCTATTTCCTCCAGATCGACCGTGCCAAAGCCATGTTCGGCGGCTACTGCTATAGGGCTGCGGTCGCGGCGAAAGGGAGGTGTGGGCCAGTCCAGATGCGGATCGGTACCCATCAGGTGATGGCCGCAGGCATCTGTGGCAATAATGTGGTCGCCGGCGATCAGGGTATCGCAAATCCGTCCCTCGCCGCCCCATTCCATCCGCGCCTGGCCCGTGAGGCCGTCGATGATATTGAGGCAGGGCTGGGTTATTAGGCCCAGGTCGGGCAGCACGTAGGAGAGACGGACCGGGTGGTGAAAGTAAGTTCTGATGCGGCCGTGGGGCTGAGTCGGAGGCAGTCCGAAGAGATTTTTGAGGCACAGGGTAATGCCCATGAAGGCGTGGTTTTTCATCTTGGCAATAGAGATGAAGGCATCGGCTTCGGCAATGGCGGCCGAGAGTTGGTACGTGGAGAACATCAAACCGCCCCCGGGTACTTGATAGCGTTCGAAGGGCGGCATTCCGGCCTCTATGGGTGGGATGCCAAATTCTTCAAATAGGGGCCGCATATTAAAGGTTTCCCCGGGCTCGCCGTTCGGAGCTACGATGTCGGTGTCGAGGACGGAAATTTCAGCATCGGTGCGCTCGCGCAAAAGTCGCAAAGAGCTATGTAAAACATCGTCGTCTACTAATTCCTGCCGGCGTCCGCCGATGCGGCGGATGTTCTGCGTCCGCATCTGCATATTAACTTTGATGAGGATTTTTCGCGCATTTTCAATTTTTTCCCAGGAGCGACTAAGGGGCGCCGTGATGGATTTGAGGGTCTGGTATATCTCGTCGCGCGAGGCCTGGTGGTCACAGCCAGTGGCGCGAACTTTGTAAGCCTTCTCCATTGTTCCTTCCTCGTAAGTTGTCAATTTTCCAGCTCTAAGCTGCGTAGATACTGGATACTGGATGGGGCCGCCTCGCGCAAAGTAGTTTTGCGGTAGACCTTGGCCGAGGCAAATCCATCGTAGCCAATATTGTTTAGAGTGTTCAGGACCGTCCTGAAATCTATATGCCCGCTGCCGAAGAGCGCCCCATTGCTTTCGCATAGGTGGACGTGGCGCAAATTGGCGCCGCAATCCAGGATCGGCTGGGTCAGGGAGGGATCCTCGACGTTCATATGGATGGTGTCGACCATGGGTTTTAGGGCCGGGGAGCCGACCTCCTCGACCAGGCGGCGGACTTCGGCAACCGAGTTGTGGAAGCCAACCTGCAAGTGATTGATCGGTTCAACCACGAGCTCGAGGCTTCTGGTCTCCGCAACGGCGCAGACCTGTCGGAGGCAATCGGCAATGCGCTCGTTGGCGACGTCGATATCGCCTTCGTCGCTTTGCAGGCCCTGCAAGAGGCCGACGACCAGAATGGCGTCGAATTGCTGGGCCGTGTCCAGGTAGTGTATCAGGCGCTGGACCGTCCTCTGGCGAATAGAAGGGTCGGGTGAACACAGGCAGAGCCCTTCTTTATAAGCTTCGCCGGTCAGAAAAGAAGGCACGATCAGTCCGATCTCCCCGAGCCATTGCTGCAGGCGGTCGAGATCGATCCCGGGGGGGTCTCGCAGATTCAGTTCGACGCCATCATAACCGCAGTCTTTGATGAATTCGAGGGTTCGGCGGATGTCGTCGTCGTCGCCAAAAGAGGAGAGTTGGTCGATGATCATGTAGCTGTAGCGAATCATATTTTCCCCTCAGATCCTTATATCGCAGGTGTCGAAGGCGGCTTTGAGGGCTTCAATTGGATCGCCTTTGGGGACGAATTCGTGCCCTACGTAGTGCTCGTACCCGGTCCTCGCAATAGCTTCCATAAGCGGCGGATAGGATATTTCCTGATGCTGGTCCAGGTCGTTGCGGCCGGGATTGCCGGCCGTGTGGAAGTGCTTGATAAAGGCGATATTCTCCTCAATAGTACGGATGAGATCGCCCTCCATGATCTGCATGTGGTAGATATCGTAGAGTAGTTTTACGCTAGGTGAATCAACCGCTTTGCAGACCTCTACGCCCCAGGCCGTGCGGTCGCACTGGTAATCGGGATGATTCACTTTGCTGTTGAGCAATTCTAAACAGAGGGTAACGTCCCTTTCTTCGGCAAATTTACTGACGCGTTTTAAGCCCTCTACAGTATGATCGCGTCCCTCTGCGTCGGACTTGCCCTCGCGGTTGCCCGAAAAACAGATCAGGGCGGGAATCTGGTTGGCCGCTGCCAGGTCGATGTTTGCCCGCAGTTCCCGCTCGATCCGATCGTGGTTTTCGCGTTTGTTGAGTCCATCCGGGAGGGAATCGTGGCCAATGATTATGGCCACCTGCATGCCGTGCTGGCGCACCAGCGGCCAGTATTGCTGGGGCAGCATTTCGACCGATTTATAGCCTATCTCAGCGGCTTTGCGGATGATCTGTTCGGGGGTGGCGTCGCCCCGGGTAAAGCACCCGAAACAGACAGACTGGTTAATCGTCGCCATGCTTTTCTCCTCGATTTCGGACCGGGTTGTTATGAACGGGCGGCCACTATTTTCTCGTGCATTGAGGGTATCAGCGGGAAGATCCAGCCGCGGTTGGTGATGATGGCACGGGCCATTTCGGCTGGAATGGCCACGATCATTTCAGGTTCGAGCGAGAAGCGACCGGTAAAACCGCCAATGGCGCTCCGTGCGTGCACTCCGGAGTAACCCCCTGGATCGATGCCATCCTCTGCATAGCTGCCGGTGCCGCCGCCAAAGACAGACTGCCAGCGGTTGGAGAAGCCGTTAGTCACAGCGGGTCCCGAATTGAATTCGACATCGGTCGAAACCACCATGCCGATAGCCTTGACCATGTAGAGCACATCATTCAGGTCGCCTTCCCCACCGCATGAAAGGGTCCAGTGCAGGGCGCGAATGTGGTGGTCGGCGCAGTCCTGGCCGGCCTGCTGGCCGTGGGCCACTCTCTCGGGTGTATCGTTCATGGGGAAGTCGCCCTGGCCGACGCCCGACAGGTATACCAGACCGCCTTCGTGGATGACGGCACTGCAAATATTGCGGCCTTGCAGAGAGCTTACGTTTTCTTCGAAGCTGCCCAGGTCTATGCCCAGTTCCCCAATGCGGTCGTAAACATCGTAGGTGCGCCGCAGCTCGGGGGGAATGATTGAGTTGTCGTAGAATTTTCCCATTTCGTTCTCCTTTATTGGTTGGTATAGTACACCGGTAGTTCGATATCGCCAAAGACGATGCCGGAGGCCACCAGTAAGTTGCGGGTTTGCCGGATGACCACCATGGAGTGGCTTCCGGTTCGGGTGCCTGCAAGCGGCGCGCGGGTCTTGCCCAGGGCCTGCTCCGCGGATTGGGCGGGCAGGTAATAGGCGGCCACCCGAATTATAGGTTTTGTCGTGGCAGCAAGGCCTGGGCATGGTTCGCGCCTCTGGTTCGGTGGGGATGCTCCAGGAGGCTTTTTGTGCTTTGTAACTTGTACCACAGGGGCGGATCTCCTTCCCGGAGTTATGAACAAAACCGGGGTTTAAAAGACCGAAGATCCCATATTATGATAAAGTGCCTGCCTTGTCAACCAAGCCCAAATTTACCCCCAAAAGTTGGCCTGTGGGGCATTTTTATGTTGCGAAAAGTTGGATATTTAGGCAAAATCTATGAAAGTAGCAGGGGCGAAAAGAAGATGGGGTGCCGCGGTCCTATAATCCCTAGTCGCGGCTGAAAAATTAAAGGATTAGCTGCACTTATGGACAAAACTGAACGCCGGTTTTTCGCCAAAAACGGTTATCTCAATCTGGGCAAAGTCCTCAGTGACGCAGAAGTGGAACGCCATCTGGCCCTCTACGAAAGGGATCGAGAAGAGTTTAGCTATTTCTGGAAACCTCTGGGTCAGCATCAGACTATCAATTGTCACGCTCTGGTTAGTTGGCCGGAGATAGATGAACTCATCAGGCATCCGAGCTTGCTTGCCCCAATGCAGGATCTGATGGGCGGGCCGATCTGCTTCTCGGAAGTCTGCGTGCGCCATATGGCTCCATACGAAGGGGATGTTCACCAGAGTTTTCATCGCGATCGACCGCACTGGCTGGAGCACCCCATGCGCATGGACTATATCCAGGTTATGCTCTACCTGTCGGATGTTGGACCAGAAACCCATTGTTTCTCGCTTTCGCCCGAATCGGTCGACGGCGAAGTTCTCGAAAGGGAAGAACAGTTGGAGAAGGCCGGAAGCGTCGATATACACGGACCCGCTGGTAGTGCCACCCTATTTAATGTCTCCGTTCTACATGCAGCCACAGTGCGCCCGACCCAACGACAACGCAAAACCGTCCAGACCTACTACGGCCACCCAGGGCGCTCCTGGTTGAGCAATGATTCCGTAATTCCCACCAGTCTTTGGCGCGATAACGACGATCCGCAGGTGCGTGCATTTTACGGTAATTTAAACCCCAAATCGCGGGCTTATGCCGCGGCTTTTGGCGCTGGAAATGAGCCGTAAATCGAAAGCGCTTGAATAAGTGGCCAACGACCTTTTGCGCCTTCATCTATGGCAGCTTTGCAGTCCGGCCTGGCCCACCGTCTTGCACAGGTGGGAGGGGCTTGGAGCTGCGGCCGGATCGGGACTACTGGCACGATATGCGGTCGACCAGCTGTGCCGAATTGGGACAAGGTAGCGGTGGAGGAGTAACTAAACTATAATAGCTCTCGTGGCCATTGGTGCCACCCGCTCCGCAAAGTTGGCAGCGGTAGCCTCGATGCGATATTTGTCAACAAAATATGGTGATGTCATGAAAGTTGCAGAGATTGAAGTACACGAAATTAATCTGGAGTACGTAGACTGGATTGCCTATCAGCTCAACCATTATTATGGACCCAGTAAACGCACCATTTACGTGGTGCATACCGATGATGGACGAGTCGGTTTGGGGGAAAGTGGTTCCCCTGAACCCAAGGATGTCGTCGATCAGTATATGGGCACCAATCCCTTCGAGTGGATGGGCGATGAGACCTCATTGGGTTTGGGCACGGCGATGTATGATCTGATGGGCCAGGCCGCCGGGGTTCCGGTCTACAAATTAATTGGCCAGAAGTACCGCTCCTGGGTGCCGGTGGGCAGTTGGACCGTATCTACCCATCCCGATCGCATGGCCCAGGCGGTAGAGAAATACGCCGCCCAGGGCTACACCTGGATGAAATTCCACCTGTCGCCCTTTGAAAATGTCATCGATCAGACCGAGGCCATGCAGCAGGTGGCTCCAAAGGGTTTCAAGATCCATTACGATTTCACCATGCACGGCACCGATGACCACGTGTTTGAGTTGTTGAGTAAACTGGCGCAATATCCCATTGCGGGCTGTTTCGAAGATGCCCTACCGGCCCAGGATCTACCCGGTTATATCGAGTTGCGGCAGCGCTCTCCCCTGCCGGTCGTGCTGCACCACAGCCCCCTGGGAATGTCTTACGATGTCTTGATGGGGGCGGCCGATATATATATGCTGGGACATTCCCGAATTGGGGATACCATCCGTCGTGCCGGCCTTTTCGCGGCCGGCGATATTCCATTTATGCTACAAAACGTGGGCGGCAATATCACCCGGGCCATGACCTGCCACATGATGGCGGCCTTCCCCTCGGCCAATTTCCACTTTTTCAGCGATTGCGAGACCTGGGCCACCGATGTGGTGCAGGAAAAACTGGAAACGGTTAATGGTTTTATCCGGGTGCCCGAAAAACCGGGTTTGGGAGTCAGTTTGAATCGGAGGGAACTGGAGCGTCTAAAAAGGCTGAAATTGCCGCAACAGGAGCGCTGGATAATCAAATCGCGTTTTGCTAATGGCACCAAGATGTACCATATTGCCGATCCCCAGAATTCTATTTTTATGGTGCGGCCTGATCGCAAACGCGGTTTGATTCCCATGAGCTACGATGCGCCAATAACCACCGAGTACTGGGACGATGATGGCACTGCTGCCTATCGTGAAATGTTCGCTCGAATAGAGCGCGAAGACATGGTTTTGGAAAGATAAATGGATTCTCTCCAGGTCGTGTAACAAAGCTAAGCCCACCTGAGGAAAGTTTTTGCAGGCCCAACCAACAATAAATAAAAGACTGGGAACTCGAGAATGAAAAAGATCGTTGCCATCGGGCTGCTGTGCCTACTTGGCGGTTATTTTTCCCCT
This sequence comes from uncultured bacterium, assembly GCA_964005845.1. GTDB lineage: Bacteria > Latescibacterota > UBA2968 > UBA8231 > UBA8231 > CAXFTV01. The sequence goes on along the minus strand of CAXFTV010000195.1, from coordinate 5,226 downwards.
GCCCGGGGAGCAATTGAACCTGCATCTGTTGGCATCGCTGAGCTGTTGGCACAGATGGAAAAAAGGGGGGAGTGGATTAATAGCGTTCGCTTTGGCTATGTGCAGGAAGTCGTTCTGCTGGGGCAACTTTTGCAACGGGAGGGCGAGGGGGTTCTGGACTCTGGCGGCAAACTTTACATGGGTAGCAAAACCTCCAGTCCTTTGGGCGAAATCACTTCAAGGCTTACGGTCGACGGACAGGCGATATGGCAGGAGGTGCGGATGGGTGAGGCCATACAGGTCATAAAATACGATATGGCCGATTTGGATGTTGAAGTGGAGTCCAATTTGAATGGCCTGGGGATTTGGGGGGCACTGGACCCGGAAAAATTTGATGAACTGAGGGCGAAGATGCTGCAGGACTGGGATCTGCAAATCCTTGGCATCGATAAAAGTGGCGTTAGTCCAGTTTACCTCGTCGATCTAGAGAGCAAAGCCGGGACTTTTGGGGGTGCAGTTGCAGAGGGGCGCATAGAGGTCGGATTGGGGGTCGAGGATACCTTCGTCCGATTTATTTCAGTATTTGACAGGCAGGGAAATCCCTTGAGCAAGCTCGTCCTCGATGAACCGGTGTTCAACGTCGAGGTTGCCGATTCCCTGTTCTCCTATACTCCGCCAAGGGGTGTCCAGGTCGACGATGGCAATGCCATGCTGCAAGGGCTGCGAGGGGAAACCAGGACCAGGGATGGACTTCTCTATGGGGAGGCTCCGGATTTCAAACTAGAAGATCTGAACGGTTCCTGGCTCAGCCTGAAGTCCTTGCGCGGTAAAACCGTCTTGTTGGATTTCTGGGCTACCTGGTGCGGTCCCTGCCTGCGGGCCATGCCGCATTTGCAAAAGATTCACGAAGAACTCGGGGACCGGGGGGTGGCAGTTGTGGGAATTAATGCAGAAACTGGCGAGAGAGCACGGCGCTATATGAATAAAAAAGGTTATACCTTCACCAGTTTGGTGGACGCAGGGCACCAGGTCAGCGAGTTGTACCAGATAAGGGGTTTGCCAACGACGGTGATAATCGATGAGAACGGTGTCGTGCAGCATTATCTTTTCGGCTTGCGGTCCGAGCGCGAGGTGCGGGACGCCCTGGCGCAAATGGGCGTGCCCCTTCGATGAATCCGGGTTTTGAAATTCTCGGATTGGGTGGGATCGCGGTTGACGACCTAATATACGTGGATTCCTATCCCCCTCCCGATACCAAGACCTTGATCCAGGGACGCGAGCGCCGTTGCGGCGGTTTGACTGCCACTGCTCTCGTCGCTGCATCCCGGGCGGGGAAGCGCTGTGCCTTTGCCGGCCTGCTCGGGCCCGATGAACTTTCGGCCTATGTGCGGGGGGCGTTGCAGCGGGAAGGCGTCGATGTGAAACATGTGGTCCGGCATTCCGATGGCCGGCCGATCCATGCTACCATCGTGGTGGATGGGGGGGGACGGCGCAATATTTTTGCAGAAATACCCCCAGTAACCGGTGCGGATAGAGCCCGCCTGCCAGAAGAGGTAATCCTTTCCTGCTCCCTGCTCTTAATCGATGATCTGGGGGGGGAGGGGGGAGTTCGGGCTGCGCGATTGGCCCGGCGCGCCGGTATCCCAGTGGTGGCGGACCTCGAGCATCAGCGCTCCTCGCTTTTTGCTGAATTGCTGGCCCTGCCCGATCATCTGGTACTGCCTGAGAATCTGGCGACAACCATTACCGGCACTGCCAAACCTGCGGATGCAGTGCGGGATTTGTGGGGAGAGGAGAGGCGGTCAGTAGTCGTCACTTGCGGCAGCCAGGGGTGTTGGTACAGGGGGGATTCCACCGCTGGCGCTATCTGTCATCAGCCCGCATTCCCCGTCAACGCGGTTGATACAACGGGATGTGGGGATGTTTTCCACGGGGCCTATGCGGCGGCGTTGCTAGATGGATTGGATCTGGATGGGCGCGTCCGCCGGGCCGCGGCCACGGCGGCCCTGAAGGCGACGCGAACCGGGGGGTGGGCAGCTATTCCGCCCCTTGGAGAAGTGCTGGATTTTCTGCGCCAAAAGGGATGAGACGGGCGTGCTTGGGGGCACCAGACTGCTTGCGGGTAGCCGTCCAGGTGCACTGGGAAATTTAAGTACTGGTTTTTCCCGGGTCGGTCTTTTCGCTTTTTTGCTTTGATGCGTCCCAAAATCAGCTCATTCAAAGGGCGTTAGTGAAAAAAACTCAACGGCTATCGAGTCTATCTGATTGGCCACTTCGAGGTTTGCTGCAGCAATGGAGAAGGATTCGTTGACCTTTTTTCGCGTTTTGCCCGGCAACGACCAAAATTGAGTGAGATAGTGTCTGGTCTTGGCAATCTCGACACCCTCGCGGTCAAAGAAAAGCAGGTGGTATTTTGCTGCGACGACGCGCTTTTCGGAATCAGCTAGATCCAGCAATTCAATCCGGGGCTCGAGCATAAAGACCGCCTTGTAGGATCCTTCTACCCATATTTCTTCATCGTATTTTCCATTTTTGTAAGTTCCTCTGTTCCAAAGCCAGCTATAGCGCAGGAATTGCCATGTCTGCGCTGAAATTTCAACGGTGCCATTAATCGATTGGGCGATCTGGTTTTCCCCTTTGTGGATGCCAATATCCAGCCGCAGGCGTTTTTCGCACCCCCCAAAAGAAAAGAACATGATTGCCAAAAAGAGGTATCTCAAGCGCAACCGGCTTTATTTCTCGGGGGACTTGGGCGGGGGAGATTTTTTGTTGCGCACGGATTGGAGGTTTGATAATTCGTTCATCGGAACATCCCTGGGACCGGTCGCAATTCCATTGCCAATCCGCTTGGCGAACCTGGTGAGATCCAGCTGGACTTTTTCAGTGCTTTTTTCGCGGCAGACACTGAGGGAAGTGGTGTATTTTTTAAAAGTTTTCCTCAGCGAACCAAGCTTCATTTTCGCGGATATGGTTTTGGCACAGGAATATTGAATGATATATTCGATGCGTCTCAGGCCGCTAAAGTTATCCGCGAAAATGTAGAAATCTCGGTAGCCTTTCAAATGGGCATTGGCAGTGGTAATAATTTCTTCTAGACTGCGAAATAGCCAATCCTTTTTGGGCATGGGACGACCGCTGCCATCGCAAAATCCGGCCCGGTGGAGGTGGTGGATTATTTTGCCGATAGGGGCCTCAAGCCTCACCTCACCCCCGCTAGAGAGGGAGCTATTTGGCGCGTGTGCAGAATTCTGCGAGTATACAAGAGTTTCCAGGAACAGGGCTTTTTCCGATTTTGCATGCTTAATTTGAGGGGGTGTGGAACGGGGAACTAGCTTGAGTTTGTCAGCGAGAAAGTTTTGTACTTTATCATCTATTTCCACTGCAAATCCTTTGGGGCCGGCAAGGCCTATGAGCCAATCATCCGCGTATCTGGAATACCCTAGTTTGATGGGACTGGTATGGCCGGTGGTTGCCAGCTCGGGAGTTCGGCATTTTCTCCTTGGATAGCCCGTTCTCGTACAGGGGTTTATTTGATCTAGCTGATTTTTATTATAAAGTTCGGCGTTGTATTCTTGGGCGAGTTTTATAATAAAACAGTCCAACTGGTGCAGGTAGATATTTGCCAGCACAGGGGAAATAATGCACCCTTGCGGCGTCCCGAACAAAGGATCTGTCTCTTTCTCTGCGTCCAGGCAACCGCTCTTTAGTGCCTTCCAAATTAAGTCGAGAAAGCGGTCATCTGTGATCTTTTGGGTCATGAATTCGATCAGTTTGTGGTGGTCCATAGCCCCAAAACAGCCTTTGATAGGGCCCTCGATGAACCAGGAAGTACCCTGCCAGCTACGCATTGCCCGCAGTGCCGAATGCCTACCTCTCCCCTTGCGAAATCCATGGCAAAAATCGTGAAAGTAGGGATTCTCTGGCCCATCGTAGATAGCTTCGAGAATGAGCCGGATGATTTCCTGGACAACTTTCTCTCTGAGGGGGTATTGGGCAGTTTGCCTTTCCAATGGGGAACAAGCGGTCTTATTTTTTCTGCTTCCCTTGGTAAATTGAAAGCTGCAATCTTTGATTTGCCCTATGGTTTTTTCGATTAGATGAGAATAGTCGACGTCGCGATTCTCGCCCGGGTAGCGGCTTTGAACTTTGCTGTAAGCTGCCAGGTGCAGATCTTTCTTATAAAAAAGCCGGTAGATATCCTCGTTTAACCAGGAGCGATTCGAATTGAGCTTGCGCAGGGTTTCAAGGCGCTGCAGGCCTGTTTGACTCATTCTTAAGTCTTTCGTTGCCGTTTTGCTGCTGGTGAATCGGCACTGCCTGGAGACTCCCAGTTGGGGGCTGCAAGAAAAAGGGTTATGGATAAACTGCCATAACCCTTTTTTGCCTTTGGATTCGCCTTACTCTTTCGAGCCCGAAACCACCTGATCGCAAAGCGCTCCATAGGTTTTTGCTTAACTCATATCGCCGGGAGGTGATTTTGCAACCGTTTTATTTCTGGACACTTATATATTATTCCCCCTCGGCCTGGGAGCGTCCCCTTGGGGTGTTTTTCATTGCCTAGTTTATCAAATATAATCACCATTTGAACAGCGGGAAAGGGGCCCTAACCAGCATCCATCCGGGCAGTCCGCAGATTTCCCAAAATGGACTTTGGGATCACCTCCAAAGTGCCATGGTTGCTGGCCCCCGTTTTCAATTCCCTGCTCTTTGACGGGGCTTGCGTTGGGAGCCGATGAGTTGGCCAAGAACTCAAAGGATTCCTTGAGCGGACGGGATTCGGGGGGAAACTATTTAGCGCCATCTAGGAATGTTTGAGTTTGCGGGCTTGGCTTTGATGGGTTCGATCGAGGTGTGGAAACCATAAATAAAAGTACTTTGCGGGTAGTGAATTCTCCAATCCAGGGAATTTTTACCAGCAAAGAGCAAAGGTCTTATCAAGCAGCCGCGCGAAGCCCCGATTGGAGTTTGGAAAGGGCTTTTTAGATGGAAACTCCGACCCTGCCCTTGCCGGCAATGGATTTCTGCAGCGCTTCCAGTACCGCTACCGTGGCCAGCATGCTCTCCTCAGTAGCCTTGGACTTGCCCGTTCTGAAGGTGCGCACAAAGGCGCGAATGCCCGAATAATATATGCTTTCCTGGTAGGGCATGGTCGCAATGGTCTGGTCGATGCGTCCCCTGGCGCCGATGACACTCAGGTGAAAAAACGCGCCGCCCGCGCCCTCGTCTCCGATCAAATTTATGGTGGCT